>JAFGUD010000004.1 GCA_016938685.1 Bacteroidales bacterium
AATTTTTTTTAGTGTAATGTAAAACTTTTTTAACTTCGTAAAGTAGAATTAAATAAAACTGTTTTTTAACTTCGTAAAGTAGAATTAATAAGTTAGTACTTTCCTCCTGCATATAATAGGAATTACCTTCCCAAATAAACAAAATATTATCGTCAGGATTTAACCCTGATTTAATCAACTCTTTTTTCAAATTAATTTTCAAATAATCGCCGGGAATAAAATTAACTTTACTATTAAGTTTTAATTCTTCGTATTTTTGTTTTTTAAAACCTAAAATATCAGCATAATCAATCTCGAAAAAATTTATTTCCTTATCTTTAAATCTCAAAGATCTATTATCAAAACCGACTCCCAAAATAACGACCTGAGTATAACCTTCGGCATAATATTTTTCAATTACTTCGTCGAAATATTTATCTCTAAGTTTAAGCCAAGGCACAATTGGCGGAAATATTTTTGCCATATATTCGGCACCTTGTTTAGCTGGTTCTATAACAAATTCCATTGAAACTTTATCACTAAATTCAGAACCTAACACATCACACACCACAGCTTTGTAATAAGTTAGCACAAATGCTGTTTTCATAATTTTTGAAACTTCTTGCATATTGATATTTTTTTTTGTAAAATTACCCTAAAATTTCAAAAATAAGTTATTTTTGATAAAAACATTAACGCATGTCTAAAAAACTATCTTTATATTTTGGGGAAATCAAAATCCCTAAACTAAATTCCGCAACTCATGCAGAATTTAAACTATATTATAATGAGCAATCGGTATTTTTCTTAAGACTTTCTCTAATAATAATAATATTAGCAACAATCCCTTTTTTCTTTCTTGACTATGTATCAGCTCCCGAAACACACGTTATTTACTGGAAAATAAGATTATTTTTCACTTTACCCGCTGAAGCGATAACACTTTACTTGTCTTTTAGACCTATAATTTTGAGAAAATTTCAACTTATTGCGTCCATTTCCAATATTGCAACAAACTTATCCATTTTAGCAATGATTTATATTTCAAAAGAAAATGAAGTTGTCTTTACTGACTATTTTAAGGGTGTAACTTTAGTTATGGTACTCTCTATTATGATGAGAATTAGATTTAGACCAGCCATTATTAATTATTCAATAATTACAATTATTTATTTAGCAATAGCTATTTTTAAACAAAAAATGCTTTCTAGCCCAGAATCGCCTACTCTAAGTGTGATTTTTTATAATAATCTTTTTTTCCTTTTATCTACATTTCTTGCCTTAACAATAGTAACTCTTATTTTAGAAATTCACATTAAAAATGTATTTATAAATCAAAAAACAATTAACCTTCAAAAAGATAATATCGAAGAAAAAAACGCAGAAATTTCTTTCCAAAAAGAAGAAATTGAAAAACAGAAAAACATTTTGGAGAAAAGGCATAACGAAATTTTAGCAAGCATACATTACGCACAAAGCATTCAAAAAGCAATAATGCCAACTCATAATGAACTAAAAAGCATTTTAAATCATTATTTTACGATATACTTACCAAAAGAAGAAGTCAGTGGAGATTTTTATTATGTGAAAAACATAAATGAGTATTCTATTGTCGCAGTTGCTGATTGCACAGGGCATGGGGTTCCAGGCGGATTTTTAACTATGATTTCTTACACTTTTTTAGATGAAATAATAAAAAACACACAAATAAGAACAACAGGCGAAACCTTAGAATTATTAAGAACTAGGATCAAAAAAGTTTTTAGTTCGGAAAGCGATAATCAAGATGGTTTAGACATTGCTTTATGTGCAATAAATCAAAACACCGGACTAATGCAATTTTCAGGTGCTTACAATTCCATAATTGTAACAAAGAAAAATTCACAAATAGAATATAAAGGCACACGTAACCCGATTGGATATATCCAGTTGAGACACATTTTGAAACAACATACATTCAGCTAGAAAATAACGATTGGGTTGTATTATACAGTGATGGTATTATTGATCAAAGGAATATAAGACAGATTAAATTTGGAAGGGAGAAATTTCTTGAAATTATTCAGAATAATTCAAACCAGAAAGCATCAGTTATAAAAAAACAAATTGAAACAAATTTACATTTATGGAAGAAAAACACATCGCAAATCGATGATATTACTATTCTTGGTTTTAAGTGGGAATTTTCAAACGAATGGTTTTAACAGCCACTATTTAAAACAAATACATTTTACTCAAAACAATAAAACAAGAAAAGAAAAAAACAACAAAAGGGGCAACAGCCCCTTGAATATTTTGGTAGACAAAAAAAAGAAATTAAGCAGTTACACCAATTTTATTGATGTGTTTCATTAGTTTTGATTTTAAATTAGCAGCTTTGTTATCATGAATTTGATTTCTTTTAGCTAACTTATCAATCATTGAACTAACTTTTGGGTATAACTTCAATGCTTCGTCTTTGTCTTCAACTTCACGCAAAATTTTAATTGCGTTTCTCATGGTTTTCGCGTAGTAACGATTTTGAATTTTCTTTTTCTCGTTTTGACGAATTCTTTTTTTAGCTGATTGGTGATGTGCCATATCTAATGTCTTTTATAAAATTTCACTTTTTTAAATCGGATTGCAAAGAAAACACTTTTTTCTTAAAAAACAAAATAGTAAATAATTTTTCCACAATTTTACGAATTTTTCAAAAGCCCCTCTTTCATCCGACTAATAACCTGCTCTTTACCAACAAGTTCAATAATATCAAATAAATGCGGACCGGATGTTGTTCCAACTATTAATAACCTAACAGGATTTAATACTTTTCCAAAACCCAATTCATTCTCTTCAATCCATTTTTTTACTTCTTCTTCTATGTTATTAGATGAAAAATCACTAATATTACTCAATAAATCCACAACTTTTTTAATAATATCAGGCGTTTCTTCTTTCCAGTTTTTCTTCAGTGCTTTCGGATCATATTCCTTAGGAGCTTCAAAAAAATAATTTCCCAAATCCCATAAATCTTTTACAAAAACTGCTCTTTCTCTAACTAGTTCAACTATTTTTTCTACAAAACTTATATCAGTTTCTATCCCTCGGTTTTTCAAATCCTCAAAGAATATTTTTGATAATTCTGAAGTCGATAATTCTTTTAAATGCTGTTGATTAAACCACTTTGTTTTTTCAGGATCAAACTTTGCGCCTCCTTTTTGAACTTTTTCCAGGTCGAATAACTGAGCAAGTTCTTCAACTGAAAAAACTTCTTGTTCTGTTCCAGGATTCCAGCCCAAAAATGCTAACATATTATTAACTGCTTGTGGTAAATATCCCCATTCTTTATAGCCGGAAAAAATCTCTTTACTTTGCGGATCTTCCCAATTCATAGGAAAAACAGGAAATCCCAACTGATCTCCATCTCTTTTGCTAAGTTTACCTTTTCCGTTAGGTTTTAAAATCAATGGCAAATGGGCAAATAGCGGAGGATTCCAACCAAAAGCTTCATACAATAATACATGTAAAGGCATTGAAGGAAGCCATTCTTCGCCACGAATAACATGAGTTATTTCCATCAAATGATCATCAACGATATTAGCTAAATGATAAGTTGGCAAACCATCTGACTTAAAAAGCACTTTGTCATCAAGAGTAGAAGTGTTCACGCTTATTTTGCCTCTTATAATATCATTCATCTCCACCACCCTATTTGCAGGCATATCAAAACGCACAACAAAAGATTCTCCTGAAGAAATTTTTTGATTTACTTCATCTTCAGAAAGAGTAAAAGAATTTTTCATTTCTCCTCTGGTAAATGAATTATATTGTTGTACAGATGATTTTTGTTCCTGAAGTTTTTCACGCATTGCGTCAAGTTCTTCAGAAGTGTCAAAAGCATAATATGCTTTTTTGTTTTCAATCAGAATACGAATATATTTTTCGTAGATTTCTCTTCTTTCTGATTGTTTATATGGTTCATGTTTTCCTCCAATATCAGGACTTTCATCAAGATTTAGCCCAAGCCAATTAAGAGATTCTTTGATGTATTTTTCTGCACCTTCAACATATCTTGTTTGATCTGTATCCTCAATTCTTAAAATAAATTCCCCATTGTTTTTTTTAGCAAAAAGATAATTAAACAACGCTGTTCTTACTCCACCAATATGCAAAGGTCCTGTTGGACTGGGAGCAAATCTTACTCTTACACTCATATTATAAATTCTTCTGATTATTTTTTAAATAAGGTTATCTATAACCAACAACAATAATTTTTTTAGAATCTCCTGTATTTACCAAAAAGTAAGTATCAGTAATTTCAATTTCTTTGTCATTAATTATGTAGGTAGTTAGTTTTTTTCTAGTTTGTCCGGAAAGAATATCTTCCCAAAACTTACTAAGCCAAAGAGTTGCAGTTTGAGCAACTTTTGTAACACTAGCAATGTTTTTACCAACAATTTCTTCTTTTTGAATTTCAAATTCTTTTAATAAAAAGTCATTTGTATCTAAAATATTTTGTTCTTCATCTAATTCCAGATACAAACCCAATGTTTTGATAGCATCTAGTGCAACACCAAGAAATTTTGATTGCAACTCCAAATCCTGTTGCTTTTCGCTCAATTTTTTTCTCTGACGCATAAATTGACGTTCTTTCATCTCAAAAGTAGCTGTTTGCAACTGAGATTCTTTCAAAAGGTTTGATGTTTCAACATTTTTCAACAAAACAGAAACCGAAGAAGTAATTCTAACAGCAATTTGTTGAAGAAAATCTATATCATGTTCCGTGAAATTATTAAAACTTGCCAATTCAAAAGCACCAAGTACTGCATCTTCAAAAATAAGTGGAATAATTACCAGATTTTGAGGAGATTTTTCTCCCAATCCAGAACGAACAAACAAATAGCCTTCTGGTAAATTACTTATAGCAACCGGCTTTTTCTCTTTAACCACACGTCCAATCAAACCTTCTCCAATTTCAAGTTTAGATTTCATCTCTTTTTTTCGGTCGTAAGCATAAGCAGCTTTCAGAACAATATATTCTATTCCGTCTTTTTTTTCTATAAGATAAAGTCCACCTTGAACAGATTTTGTGTAATTAACTAAAAACTTAACAAGCTCAGAAGAAAGATTAATTATATTATCACTTTTTTCACGCAAAATTTCATTTACATCGGTAATTCCATTTTGCATCCAAGACATTCTTTTTGATTCATCAGAACGATAAATTTCTTCTTCTTGAGCTTTTAAAAGGTTATCTCTCATTTCTATGAGGGACTGACCAAGAACATCATTTTTACCTGCCAAATCATACTCTGTTTTCAAGTTGCCTTTCCCAATTTCCTGAGCAAATATTTGTGTTCTTACTAATGAATCTATCAACAAGTTTACTGCAATTGCCATTCTCCCAAGTTCATCTTTTGAAGAATAACTAACTTTCAAATTTTCTCTTGCATTACCAATACTAAGACTTTCGAGAGTTTTTGTTGTTTTTTCAATTGGACCGACAATTTGAGAAAGAACAACCCAAATTATCAAAGAAATAAACAATATAGATATACCTGATAATAAAACAAGCAATAATGAATTTTTTCTTATGTTTTCTACGATTACATCAGTAGAAACAATAAATCCTAAACTCCATGGCATTGAAGAACCTTCAATTTGAATTGGAAAAAAGGAAACATACTTTTCACTTATTTCTTTGTCTTCAACAAAAAATGAAAATTCCTGACCTGTAGTAATTTTTTCTTTGACTTCAAAACGATTAAACTCTGGATACATCTTATCTATTTCCTGCCCTTGAAAAGATTCATTAAAATTGGCAACTATTGTTCCATCGTTTGAAACAATCAAAATATAACTATTTTTATACGGTTTCAAATCTCTAAGCAATGTTTGAAATCGTTGTAAAGAAACATCAACTCCGACAGCTCCAACGTATCTATCTCCATCAAAAATTCCTTTCGCAATACTCGTTTCCAAAACAGTAGAACCAGTATCACTAGTATAGCTAAAAAAATAAGGATTAGTTAATAGACATTCCTCTCCTCCGGATTTAAGTTTATAATAATCTTTATGAAACTGATCTCCATCTAAATCTAAGCTATCAATTTTTATTTTAGGTAAACCCGAATCCCAAAAACATTGACTTCTTTCTCTACCATAAGGAAGATCCCAGTTATCATCAACAGCTTGAAGCTCCCAGCTCATCCAGACAGCCAAAAAATTGTTGTTTTTCTCTAATACATTCATCAAAATTTGCTCATATATATCCTTTCGCTCTTCTTTATCAATTTGATTATAACCTAAAAACACATTTTCCAAAGCACTAACAGTTTTCATATCAGCAGTTAAAATGCTTTCTGCTCTAATAGCACTTTGTTTTGCATACAAATCGGCTAATTGAATAGCCATATCACGAGTATAATTCCAATATTTATAATTGATGTATCCAACACTAAGTATAAAAATTATCGACGTGCTTAGGATAATATAAAGTAGTACTTTTAATCTTAACTTCATTTGAAAAAGTTTAAATTTAGATCAACATCTTAAAAAAAAGACATCAAAAAGTTTACAGAAACTCGTATTTTTGATTTCTTAAAACAGGTTCAAATCCGGCTTCCAATATTGCTTTTGTCATGTCATCGGAGTTCATTGAGTATTCAGCTCCTGCGGCTGAAACAACATTTTCCTCAATCATTATTGAACCTAAATCATTCGCGCCTCCAAATAAAGTTAACTGTGCAACATCTTTGCCAACTGTTAACCATGAAGACTGAATATTTTCAATATTATTCAAAACAATCCTACTTATTGCCACAAGTCTCATATATTCTATCGCAGAAACTCTCTCCAACTCAGGATACATTTGTTGCAATTTTGTATATTCAGGTTGATATGGCCAAGGTATAAAAATAACAAAACCGTAATTTCCAACAGGTTTTTGCGCCTGCAAATTTCTCAATGCAAACAAATGTTCAATACGTCCTTCTATTGTTTCAATAAAACCGAACATCATTGTAGCAGAAGTTGGCAAATTAAGCAAATGAGCTTCCTTCATTACATCTAGCCACTGCTGAACAGTACATTTAGCAGGAGAAACAATTTTTCTGACTCTTTCGGATAAAATCTCAGCACCTGCACCGGGCAAACTATCCAAGCCGGCTTTCATCAAAATCTTTAATGTTTCAGAGTAAGAAATACCTTCTTTATTTGATATATGAACAATTTCTGACGGACTTAAAGCATTAAGTTTCAAATCCGGATAAATAATTTTTAATCTTTCAAACAAATCTACATAATAAGCTAATCCTAAATCAGGGTGTAATCCTCCCTGCAAAAGCAATTGTCGCCCCCCAAGTCTATACATTTCATCAATCTTTACCTTATACTGTTCAATATTGGTCACATAAGCATCGTCTGATTTAGGGGTTCTGCAAAAATTACAAAACTTACATTGAGCGATACAAACATTGGTTATATTTACATTTCTGTCAATTATCCAACCAACTTTTTTGTCATCTTTTTTATGTTTTTTTCTCAATTCATGAGCAAGAAACAACAACTCACTGGTAGGTGCTTCTTTGTAGAGAATAAGAGCTTCTTCGAGAGATAAATCTTCTAATTCAAATGCTTTTTTATATATATCAACAAGACTCATTAAATATTTTTCTAAAAATCGTAATAAAAGTTTTTTATCGCATTTTTAATGCCGAAAGATACAAAAAATAAATCATCTTTTGCAATCTCAGACAAATAATTTCTTTTTCCAACCGAAACAAATAGTTGTATATTCGTCACCGGGTTAACAACATAAGCCAACTCTAAATTATGACTGGTTATATACGTTTGATTTCCTTGTCCGACAAAATTAAAAGTATTTTCAAAATTTGCAGAATTATTTGTTAAAAGTAAATCTGAACCAAAATTTGAACCCAATGTATCGGTTGCCGTTTTTACAATATTTAATTTATAAGACAACTTAAAACCATAAGCATTCCAATTTGCAATTCCAACAAACTCAGAAAAACCCGCACCCAAAGGATGAGCCAGAGGAGCATTATAATGAGTATATGCCTGATGATTTAATTCATGTGTGTATGAATATGGTTTTGCGTAATTATATTCAGCCAAAATAAACAAACGTTGACCATTAATTTTCTGAGCAAAAACATCATATATTTTAACACCAAACTGATACGAATATCTTTTGTTAAAATCTTCGACAGAGAATTGATTTAAAGCAAACTGACCATAAAATTCACCAAATTTATACACTTTTATTCTGGTATTTAGACCAAGAATAATATTCTGCTCTGAATCAAAACCATAAACAGCCTCTCTCAAAAAAGGAACAGGCACAAAATATAGCGCCGGAATATTTTTCACATAAGTGCTGTCATCTGATGTTTGCCAGATAATTCCTTCAAACAAACCAATTTCAAAGTTTGAAAAAGGGCTATAGTTCAAAAAAGTGAAACTTCCATGTTTCTTATAATGATAAAAATAATTCTTCGTTTTGAAGCTTTGAAACTCAGTAAACATAGCAATATATTGCCATTTCCCTTTTGTAAAAGTAAACTTGGCAAACGGATAAACATAAGAATTATCAGACAATAACATTGACCGATAACCACTGCCAACAAATTGTTTAGAATGACCTGCCTGAAAGTTAAAAAAATCAGCCGGAGCATAAGAAAAATAGCCGGAAGCATAATTATAGTCACGACCTCTTTGATCATCTCCAAAAAGCTTCCAAGAGCCTTGTCCGGGCACAATAAAATCTTCTACAACAACTTGATCGATATATGGAAGAAAATACGCTTGTGTTTCAAAAAAGTCTGTGTAAAACGAAAGTTTTTTCCCTAATGTGCCTTTTACTTCAAACCCTCTTGTATTTTGACCATAAAAATTAGAATCTCCTTTGGCATTTGTATTATAGTAATTGAATAGAGGAGAAATAGAAAATTCAATATTATTTTCTTTAAAAACAAGAAATTCTTCGGAAAGGAATTTTCTCCAAAACCAACTTATAGGCAATTTATTAGCAAAGTCTGTTCGTTTAGAGTTGTAAAACAAATTTTCTTTTCCAATAATTTGTTCACAATAAGAAACCCTTAATGGAAAGAAAGCAGTATGAACAATTGAATCAGAAAAATTAAGATTCATCATTACAACTTCTTTAAAATCATTATTATCGTGATAGTTATATTCTTGCGAAAGCAAAAATCCGGGCAAGAAAACAAATAATATTATTAAAATTTTAAAAAACTTCATTTATTTCTTCACTTATTAAAACAATTAATATAATTACTGTTTGTTGTTCAATTAACAAAACAAAAATTAACTATAAATATCTTTTCTGTGTTTTTCATCATCTTCAAGCATAATATTCAAATAACTCCTATATCTAGAATAGGCAATTTCGCCATTTTCAAAAGCATCTTTAACAGCACAGTCCGGTTCATCAATATGTTTACAGTTATAATATTTGCATTTATCAAGTAACCCAAACATTTCAGGGAAATTGTGAGCAATATCTTCTTTTTCAAGAAATGAAACACCAAAAGCTCTTATGCCTGGAGTATCCACAACAAAACCACCAAACTCAAGTTCAAACATCTCTGCAAAAGTGGTAGTGTGTTTTCCGGTTTTATATTTTTCTGAAATATCAGAAACTTTTAAGTTATAATCAGGGCTCATCAGATTAATTAACGAAGATTTTCCAACACCCGAATTTCCGGCAACAACAGTAGTTTTATCAAGTAACGAATTTTTTACAGCTTTGATATTCAAGTTATCTTTAACAGAAATAGGAATACATTTATAACCAATATTTTCATAAATTTCAACAAGTTCCTGTAATTGAGCAATATTTTCCTCAGTGTATAAATCTAATTTATTAAAAATAATAATAGCAGGAATTTGATAAGCTTCAGAACTAACCAAAAAACGATCAATAAATTCTATTGGAGTGGCAGGGCTATTTAAAGAAACAATAATTGCAGCCTGATCTACATTACAAGCTATCAGATGCATTTTTTTAGACAAATTAGTTGATTGCCTGACAATACAGTTTTTTCGCTCAACAATGCCTGTGATGACTCCCATATTGTTATCTTGTATAAAAAAGTTAACATTATCTCCTACCGCAACAGGATTTGTACTTTTAAATCCTTCGGTTCTCAATTTTCCTCTTATAATACACTTATAAAAAGAATCTCCGCACAGTACATTATACCAGCTTCCTGTTGATTTAACGACTTTTCCTGTTAATTTATCCCCTGACATTTGAATATCATTTTGGCACAAATTTAAAAATTATAAATTTGTCAAACAATTATAATCAATAGTTCGTTAATTTTTTTTATAAATACCTGAAAATCAATGAAATTATTGAAAAAAAAGTGTTAAAAAATTTGATTAAGTGCCT
>JAFGUD010000268.1 GCA_016938685.1 Bacteroidales bacterium
AAAGAAGTCTCCAAATTTGGATCTGTTTTGTTCAATTGTTCTATTAACTTGTCCAGCTCCCCTTTTTGTTGGTTCTTCCATTATCCACGCATCAGCAGAATCGGGATTTATGTAAGTTGTTACATTGTTTTTTATACAAGAAGCAATTTGTAAATCTTGGTTTGTTCCTCCACCCGACATTAAATTTTGTGCTTTAATTAAAAAATATGCTTGTAAATCACGAGGCATTTCATGTATACTATTATAATAAGAATTTATCTCAGAAAATTTTTCTGCGTGAAATAGTGCATCAATTTCAGTGCCTCTCAAATCTTTCACTTTCAGGTTTTTAGATTCCAAAAATTTAATTATATCATTTATTTGAGTACTAGTTCCACTCATGTCAGGACCAGCAATAACTAAATCTAAAAATTTTTCTCTTTTCATTTTCCCTAATTATGTATTAAGTATAAGTTTAATTTTAAACGTTCATGTTCTAGAAAATATACTTTTCATAATCTCCAAAAATTTATAAACAATTTTAAACAAATTAGGTAATGACAGAAGAATTAACAAGTAAAGAATTCGAAGAATACATAAAGGCTCCGGTTGCATTCATAGATTTCTTCGCTGAATGGTGTATGCCATGCATGATGATGACGCCAATAATAGAAGATTTGGCTGATGAATTTCAAAATAAGGTAAAGGTGGGTAAGATAAACGTTGATGATTATGAAGACTTAGCATCAAAATATAATGTTTCATCAATTCCAACATTTATAATTTTCAAAAATGGTAAACCAGTAAAACAAATGACTGGTTCAATGACTCAAGATGAGTTATCTGAAGAATTAAATAGCTTCTTATAGGATTGACGAAACCCTTATAAATAAAATATTTCTATTTTGATTACCAGACTAATAGATTAAATCTGTTTTATGGCTCCGTAGCTCAGTCTGGTCAGAGCACTGGACTTTTAATCCAGGTGTCGCGGGTTCGAATCCCGTCGGGGCCATTCAATTTTATTCGCAAAATTGTTTTTCAATCAATTTTGTTGTCCGAATAAAATTGACCGCAGGATTTTAAAGAAAAATCCG
>JAFGUD010000269.1 GCA_016938685.1 Bacteroidales bacterium
ACAGGAGTAATTAAAAAACCATCGGTTTTTGTTATGGCAAAATTAACAAAAACTCTTGGCGTTTCAATAGAGGATTTAATAAAATAGGTGGTATGAAAACCAATCATAAAATTATAATTGGTGATTCCCGAAATATGGCGGAACTACAAGATAAGTCCGTTCATCTTGTTATTACTTCGCCTCCATATTGGCAATTAAAAGATTACGGAACTTCCGATCAAATTGGTTTTAATGATAGTTATGAGGATTACATCAACAATCTTAATTTAGTTTGGAAAGAATGCTTTAGAGTATTAAATGACGGTTGCCGTCTTTGTATAAATATCGGCGACCAATTTGCTCGCTCTGTATATTATGGACGATATAAAATTATTCCTATCCGCACGGAAATAATAAAATTTTGCGAAACCATTGGCTTTGACTATATGGGCGCGATTATCTGGCAGAAAGCCACGACAATGAATACTACTGGCGGTGCTACCATAATGGGTAGTTTTCCTTATCCAAGAAACGGAATAATTAAATTGGACTATGAATTTATCTTAATTTTTAAAAAATCCGGAGAGACGCCATTTGTATCGAGGGAAATAAAAGAAAAATCCAAAATGTCCAAAGAAGAATGGAATCGGTATTTTACCGGACACTGGAATTTTAATGGTGCAAAACAAGATAAACATTTAGCAATGTTTCCGGAAGAATTACCGAAACGGCTTATAAAGATGTTTAGCTTCGTTGGTGATACAATTTTGGACCCATTTTTGGGTAGTGGCACAACTACTCTTGCGGCGAGAAATTTAGACCGCAATTCTTTCGGCTATGAAATAAATAAAAAATTCTTGCCAATAATAGAAGAAAAAGTCGGGGTGAATAAAGATGATTTATTTAAGGGTGCAACATTTGAGATTGCAAAACAGGAAAATAAGATGTTCGATTTTAAAGATGAAATTTCGAAATTACCCTATATTTTTAAAGATACAATAAAATTTAGCAGGAAGATTGACCCTAAAAAATTGAAATTTGGTTCAAAAATTGATTCTATAAATAACGAGAGAGTTGATTTATATTCCGTAAAGCAAATTATAAATCCAGAAAAAATTTTGTTGAATAATGATTTAGTAATTAAGTTGATTGGCGTTAAAGCAAAAAGAGAAATGCTCAATAAGGCAATGGAATTTTTACAGACCAAATTAAAAAATCAAAAAGTTTTTATAAGGTTTGATAGCTCAAAATACGATAACGAAAACAACTTGCTTTGCTACTTATATTTACAAAATAAAACTTTCGTCAACGCTCATCTGATAAAAACTGGTTTTGTAGATGTTGATGATAGTTTTGATTACAAATACAAACCAAAATTTTTAAATTTAATACAACAATAATATGGCAAAAGAATGGATCTTAAATTCGGCGACAAATAGGTTTCAACTGAATTTCAAAAGAAATGTAGGAGCCGTTTCTGAAGAAATCAGAAAATGCGCACCGAAAACAATCAAAGATTGGGAAGGTTATTATTTCAAAAATGTTAAGCCCAAAGAACACATCATTGATTTAGGCAAAAAGCTTTATGTAAAAATAACGGAAGTTATTGCCTCGGAAGTTGAAGCTATCACAGAAGAAGATTGCGTTGCTTATATTTTTGATTTGGTTATCAAGAGAACATTCGACGGATATATGACGGAAAGGGCGACTATTTACGGACAATTGCAGGAAATTTTGGGCGTAAAAATTGAACCGGCCCCAGATGAATGGGATAGATTATTTAATGCTGATTTCTTTATAAAATTGAACGGAAAATATATCGGACTTCAAATTAAACCAGCTGGTGGGATTTCTCATATTTCGCAAATTTTCAAAGAAAGACAATTACAAGAAAAAACCCACCAAAAATTTACAGAAAAATATGGCGGAAAAGTTTTTTATGTTATCTCAATCAAGGAAGGTGATAAAAAGAAAATTCACAATACTGAAGTTATCAATGAAATTAAACAAGAAATTGAGAGATTGGAAAAAATATAAAGTTACTATATGGATGAAAAACTTTCAAAACTTAAAGAGCAAATTTCAAAAATTGATGGCCTCAAAAATGTCGCTTTTCAAACAAGTTTTTCCCAAGCTTGCTTTTGTGCTATTTCAGTTAGAAAGCCAGCTCGGCGGTGATTATTCAACTTCTAATCATGTTAAATATGGTAGTCTTTCCACTAATAACAGCTGTACTGGGCTCATATCTAACTTATTATTTCACAATTAAATCTAAAAAGAGTGAGGCCATATTAAAATTTAAAGAAGAAAAATATTCTAATTTGCTAATTCTTTTACAGGGTTTTGTTGGTAGAACCACTTCGGACGAAACAAAGAGAAAATTTTTTGAAAACGGTTTTGAGTATGAGGCAGGATTTATAGGTCAAGAAAAATGATTTAGAATTAGACAGTATTCGGATTGATTTTGAAAATAGCCGCCAAAGAAAAACTTGAAATCGTCGCCTCGCTGCGCGAGGCGCAAACCGCCAAAGAACCTGAAAAAATGTCGGCTCGAACTTTATTTTGGCCAGAAGCGGGCTTTTCAAATTTTTATTGAT
>JAFGUD010000270.1 GCA_016938685.1 Bacteroidales bacterium
TAAAGATCTTTAGAAAGTCAATATAAAATCGACTATAATTGGACAAATATTATCCAAATGTAAATGAATTACCTCTTAGTAAATTTTGGACTATAAGTTTTACTAATTTTATGTCACAAAAAGAAACAATGAATTATAATGTCATTTATGAAAATTTTAGTTAGCGCATTAGAAACCTCTGCCAATGTTCATTTAAAAGAATTGATCCAATATTTTGATAATAATGTAGAACTTTATGGAATATTTGATAAAGCCCTTGGAAATCCTTTACATGATCTTTCATCTTTAGCAATCATGGGATTTACTGATGCCATTAAAAGGTTACCATTTTTTTTAGGTCTAAAAAAACAAATGGTTACCCTAAGCAAAGACGTAGATAAAGTACTTTTGATAGATTCTTCAGGCTTTAATCTTCCTTTAGCTAAAGCAATAAAAGCCAAATATCCCCAGAAAGAAATACACTATTATATCCTTCCACAAGCTTGGGCTTGGAAAAAAGGAAGAATCAAAAAACTTGAAAAATATTGTGATAAATTATATTCTATTTTACCATTTGAACAAGAATTATATAGTGATAAATCAAAAATTCATTATGTAGGTCATCCTTTGCTTGATGAAATACATTTTTTTAAAGAAACCTACAAGGATGATCAAATTATTGCATTTTTGCCAGGTAGTAGAAAAACTGAAATTAAAAATCTTATGCCAATATACAAAGAAGTAGCACAAAAACTAGGACAAAAATCTATTTTAGTCATTCCTCCTCATTTTTCACAAAAATATATTAATGAAGTTTATGGAGATATCTCTATGTTTGAAATTTCGAACAACACTCATAAAACTTTGCAAACTGCTAGTTTTGGATTTGTTTGCAGTGGAACTGCTACCCTTGAAGCCTCTCTCATAGGAACACCTTTTGTTTTGTGTTATATTGCTAAAAAACTTGACTATGCAATTGGTAGTAGATTGGTAAAATTACCTTATGTTGGTTTAGCAAATATATTTTTTTATAAGATGGGAAAATCTCCTATTCACGCTGAACTCTTACAAGAAAAAGTAACAGCTGAAGCCTTAATTGAAGCATTTTATGATACACCAAGAGAGATTTTTCTAGATAATTCCAAATTACTAAGAAATTATCTTCAACATGGAAGTTCACAAGAAGTTGCAAAACTGCTTTTACAATAATTAGTATAAAATAAACTTCTTTTTGGTACAATAATTGTCTTAGAAAAGAAGAGGATTATAAAATATGTTAGACGTTGTA
>JAFGUD010000271.1 GCA_016938685.1 Bacteroidales bacterium
AGTTTCTAATGCTTTGCATTAGAAACTACTTAAAAATCAAACAGTTAATGTTTTGACAAAAATTCTAATGCATAATTCGGGTTAAAATGAAAATCCCCCGAAATTATCAAAAATGAAAGTTCTCGGGGGAATCTTATTATTTGGATTCAAATTCTATCTGTGTCCCGGATTTTTGTTGGTGCTTTTATTGTTGCTTGATTTGTTTGTATTTGATTTGTTTGTGTTCGAGTTAGACGAATTTGACTTGTTAGTATTTGAGTTATAATTTGTATTTGAACGTGAATTATTACTTGAATTATTTTTGTTTGAATTTGAATTATAGTTTGAACTATTATTCTTATTTGTGTTTGAGTTATAATTCGAGTTATTCTTGTTTGTATTTGAATAATTATTCTTGTTTGTGTTTGAGTTATAATTAGAGTTATTCTTGTTTGTATTTGAATAATTATTTGAGTTAGTTTTATTCGGATTTGAATAATTTGAATTATTATTCTTATTTACGTTAGAATTATTCTTATTTGTATTTGAGTAATTAGAGTTGTTGTTTTTATTTACGTTAGAATTATTCTTATTCGTATTTGAGTAATTAGAGTTGTTGTTTTTATTTACGTTAGAATTATTCTTATTCGTATTTGAGTTGTAATTTGAATTATTGTTAGAATTATTATTGTATTTTGTTTGATTTTGGTAATAATCCGAACGGTTTACCTGAGTTTGATTGTTAACTTGATTACCGTTTGTATTGTTTACTTTTTCTTGTTTAACTACTTCAGTTTTGTTATTGTCCGAACGATTAACCTGAGTTCCGTTAGTATTATTAAATTTATCTTGTTTTACATTGTCGGTTTTGTTATTGTCTGAACGACTTATGTTAGATTGATTGTTAACATTTGTGCTGTTTGTGTTATTTGAATTATTGACATTGTTATTTCTACTTACGTTGCCTTGACCATTATTATTTGATGTATAGTTGTCGTTGTTGCTATTATTTCGTGGATTGTATGTATGGTCATTGCCGTTTGTAATGTTAGACGATCCATTTCTATGTCCGTAGGTTGAATTATTGTTAGAGTTTGAAGTATAGTAATTATTATAATAATTATTGCTGCTATAATAGTTGTTGTTGCCGTAATAGTTGTTGGAATAATATCCATCATTATATCCGTCCCAATAGCCATTATTATATCCATTATTGTAGCCACTCCAGTATCCGTTGTTGTATCCATGCCAATATGAATGATAATGATAAGGTCGATAGTAGCTGTAATAACTGTATCTGTATGGGTTATGGTAATAATAGTATGTGTTATAATAATAAGGGTTGTAATATCCTACACTAATGTATACGTTTGAATAATAAGAATCTACATAAACATAAGTTCCGGAATAGAAATAAGGATTATAGTATGATTCTACAACCACAGGTTGATAAAATCTACGAATATTAGCTGAATAAGAATTATTCACGATAATGTATGTTGGATCATTGTCATTTGAAGAATAATTACTGGTTGTGTTATTAGAAGAATTGTAGTTGTCTTCTTCGTAGTAGTACTCATCGTCGTTATACTGTGCGTTAACAACGAAAGCGGAAACTACCATCACTATCAGGGTAAAAATTATTTTTTTCATAATTGTAGGTTTTATCTGTTTACTATAGTAACGAAATAATAAGGGTATTAGTTAATTGTTTTAAGTTTTTTTTAATACTCAATCAGTTTCTTCTTCAAGCATATTATCTATTTCAGACTGAGTGTCTTTTAATTTATTTTTGCAATAATCGAACATTTTTTTTGCTTTCTTCAACTTCTCACTAAGCTGATCTATATCTACTTTCCCACTTTCAATTTCTTCAATAACCTGATTTATTTCTTCAAGCGCCTGATTATATGTTAATTTTTTTGCACTCATTTTTGATTTTTTTAATTTCCAAAGATAATTAAAAAAATTAAACAGAGTTAAAAAAAGCTGTCACAAAATATTGACAGCTTATAAATTTAGTTGACAAATAATTATTTGTTTTTTTGCATTTTTCCTTTGGAATTATCATTAACCTTGTTCTCATTTTCAATGTCTTCCAAATCATCTAAATTAAAGCCATCGTCTTCTTCTGCTTTTTTGAAATTTTCTAAAATTTCATCAATTTCTTCAGGACTGATTTGAATCGAAACGAGTTTTTGTTCCATTTCGTTCAGTTTCCATTCAGATTTTACGTCTTTTTCACCTGAATTTTCCATATACGCTCTAAATGCTAGTCTCCTTGCTGTGTATGAGTCATTTATGGCTTTTTGATTTTCGTTGTTTTTGAATTCATCCATTGCAATTTTCTGAAAATCTTTTGCAGCTGCAATTCCACCGGTATAAACTTTATTTTCTTTAACTTGATCAAAAGAAACTTTTATTATATCGTTGGTTTTGTTGAAAAATTTAATCACTTGAAAATCTTTAACAGGACCTTTTTGTTTTTTTCCTTGATTGTTTTGAGCATTCAAAGCGCCAAGCATTAAAATAGCGAAGCTTAGTAGTAAGATTTTTTTCATTTTTCTTGTTTTTTAGTTAATAATAACAAATAACGTTATTTTTCTTTTTTAAAAAATGATTTTTTTGACAAGTGGTTTGTTAAATGTGATTTTGTGACGTTTTAAAATTATTCTAATCATTAATTAGTTTGTACATTCTTCCGGGTAGAGCTTTTACAATATTGTTAAACTCCAAATTAAATAATAATGCAAGGACTTTGTTAATAGGTAGTTTAGACTCGTACACAATGCTATCAACGTTTACAAATTCTTGTTCTCTTAGCAATTGTACAATTTTTTCTTCGTCCGGATTTAATTCAACAAAAACCTGAGCCTGCAAAGGCGATTTTTTTGATTTTTCCCAACTCAAAGCGTATATAAGATCATCAGCATTTTCTATTAAAGCTGCACGATTTGTTTTTATCAGATAATTGCAACCTGCGGAATTTTTATCGCCAACTCTTCCGGGAAATGTAAAAACATCTTTTGAATATTGAACAGCAAATTCAGCCGTTATCAAAGAGCCACCTTTTACGGGAGTTTCAACAACAACTGTAGCAGTTGACAAAGCAGCAATTATTCTGTTTCTTCTTACAAAATTTGCTGCGTCTCGTTTTGAACTACTTGCAAATTCGGTAACCAAAGCTCCGTTTTCGATTATTTTTTTCGCTAATTCTTTGTGTGAACTTGGGTAAATCATGTCTAAACCATGACCTAAAACTGCTAGTGTTTTTAAGCCGTTATTTAATGCTGCATTGTGCGCACAATGGTCAACTCCATAAGCTAATCCACTTACAATTGTTGGCTTAAACCCAGCTTTTACAAGGTCTGATATCATTTTTTCGCATAATTCACCTCCGTAATGAGACATTTTTCTAGTGCCTACCATGCTTATAAATTTTCCTTTGTTAAAGTCAAATTCTCCTTTAACAAAAATCATAAGCGGGCTGTCGTCATATTTTTGGAGAGATTTTGGGTAGTCAGAATCCAGGTAAAAATATGGGCGAATATTATATTTAGATATAAATTCACTTTCTTTTTTTGCGGAATCTAGCACATTGTCAATATTAACTTTTGAAGCTAAAATACTGCCAATTCCGGGGATTTTCTCTAACGCAGAAACTTTCTCTTTAAAAATTCCTTCTATGCTTCCAACGTAACTAACTAATTTTCTGGCCTTAATAGGTCCTATTCCTGGCAATAAACTAATTGCAAGTTTATATGTTAAATCGTCCACTAATCCTTGTTTTTCCACTTAAAGCTACTAATGTAATCTATTAATTTTCTGAACCATTCAAAATAAAGAGTAATATAAAGAACAAAGGCAAATACCCAAAGTATAATAATATTGAATGTAAAAGTAGAGATATCTGCGGAGCCTAAATATTTTTTAGCTGCATAAAAATGCGATCTTCCAAATTTTGAGTCAGTGTCTTTAAAAATAGGGTCTTTTTTACGGATTATTTCTTCATCTTCTAAAATCAACATTTTCAGCTGAGTTTTATCCAAAACAAAATCCGATATTTTTTCATTGTGATATTGCTTTTTTAGTTCGATTACTTTTTCTTGTCCCAATTCATCAACAAGCTTATTATAGGCTTCATCACGCTGTGAATTAAGTTCGTTTGACCTTTTATTAAATGCTTTTTTGAGAATATCAAGATAATTTAATAATTCTTCGGATATTTGTGAATTGAATTCTTCATAAGAAAGCTTGTCTATTGATTGAAAAGTAATACCATCCATTTCGGGCAGTTGTTGTAATTTCTCCAATTCAGTA
Source organism: Bacteroidales bacterium (assembly GCA_016938685.1). Taxonomy (GTDB): domain Bacteria; phylum Bacteroidota; class Bacteroidia; order Bacteroidales; family JAFGUD01; genus JAFGUD01. The sequence continues at coordinate 4,300 of JAFGUD010000271.1, forward strand.
TGTAAAATCTGGAGATATCTTTTAGTTGCTTCAACGTATTCTGGGTCTTCAATTCCCTTTTCGCACTTTTGAACATAAATCTTTAATTCAGGAATAAAATAAGCTGAAATGTAGAGAGCTTCGCTTTTTTCTTTGTCTATATCAAAAAAATGTTTTTCAAATTCATTATGTTCAAATTGATAAACAATAATTGCTTCGTAAGCCCATCTTGAAAACATTATGTCTCCTATAACAGGAACATATTTTTGACTGGTTAGTGGGGGATAGATATCTTCGTATTTTATCATCGCGCCACCTAATAGCATCTGAGGAACAAGAATTAAAGGAATTAAAATATATATTGTTACAACATTTTTGAATGCTGAGGAAATGTTGAGTCCCATTATGTTTGCTGCTGCTGCAGTGCTAAATAATGCTAGCCAAAATTGAAAAGTAAGTCCTTTAATCTGTAGAATGAACTGACTAACAATAATGAATGAAAACATTTGATAAGCAGACAACAAGAATAAAATCAGCACTTTGGAGTTGAGATAGCTAAATCGGCTAAGGTTTAAGAATTTTTCTCGTTCCAAAATCCGTCTGTCTTTTATTATTTCTTCGGCACTAACAGACAAGCCTAAGAAAAGCGCAACAACAACTGCCATAAAAAAGAAAATAGGCATATTGATGTTTTGTGAAAAAATATAATCACCTTCATCAGTTATTTTTTTGCTGAAAAAAGCAAGAATTAGAGCTAATAATGGAGGTTCAAATAAATTTAGGAGTAAGTATTGTTTATCTGTAAATTTTGAAAGAATATCTCTTGTTACAAAAACTAAAAATTGTTTGAATTTGCTTGGAATTTTGAAATCAGTTTTAGGAAGCTCAGATATTTCAACTTTTTTAATTCGACTTCTTTTTTCAAGATTTACTCTGAAAAGAGTGTACCATTCAACCGGTTTTGTTCTTCTTTCGCGAGTGTATTTCCCAAACTCGTCAACCATTTTTTCTTCAACAATATCCAAAACTTCTTCGGGGTGAACAGTTCCGCAAACCGGACATTCTATTTCGGCAAAATCGGCATAACTACTTGCTTCTTTGAAATAAGCGATTGCATCAATAGGATTTCCTTGATAAATAGGGAATCCGCCTTTATCTAAAATCCAAACTCTATCAAAAAGTTTGTAAATATCAGACGAAGGTTGGTGAATATTAACAACAATCAGTTTGCCTGTAAGTGCTTGATGTTTAAGTAAATCCATTACTATTTCGGAGTCCGTTGAAGATAATCCCGAAGTTGGTTCATCAACGAACATAATAGATGGTTCTCGTATCAACTCCAATGCAATATTTAAGCGTTTTCGTTGTCCGCCGCTGATAAATTTATTCAATGGATTTCCAACTTTTAAAGCTCTGGTTTCATACAAACCAAGTTCTTTTAGTACTTTTACAACAGCTGTGTCAATTTGTTCGTCGGTATAACTTCCAAAACACAATTTGGCATTATAAAACAGATTTTGATAAACAGTTAATTCTTCAATTAATAAATCGTCTTGTGGAACATAGCCTATTAATCCTTCAAGTTTTTCTTTATCGGCTTGAATATCATAGCCATTGATGGAGATTTCACCTGAGCTAACCGGGTATTTCCCAATCAAAATATTTAAAAAAGTAGATTTCCCAACACCACTACCACCCATTATACCAACAAGTTGGCCTGAGTTTAATTCAAAGCTGACTTTATGCAAGCCATTGTCACTATTTTTAAACTTAAATTCAACTTGGTTTGCTACAAGTCGTATTTTGGCTTTATCGTCGGCAAATCTAAAACGGTTTGAAATTTCGGTTTGGTAAATTGGCTGAATTCTGCTTCCTCTAACAATTGAACCTCCGTCAAAAACGTATAATCTATTGGAGCTAATATTTCTTCCTGTAAGTCTGAGTTGTTGATTTCCGGTGTATTTAAAAACAAATGTTTCAATACTTTTTAGATAAAGTATATAAAAAGGTTTGTCGATATGTTGATCAAATATGTGTTTAGATTCTTCCAAAACGAAAGAAGGCTTTTCTGTTGAAGAATCTACAACAATTAAATTTTCAGGAATAGGCATTTGTTCAAATGTGCCCAATGTGAATTTTAAGATGTTTTCAAATTCTTCGCTTTGAATAGTAAATGTATCTGCAAGTGTAGAAACAAGGTCAAGTTCAGCATCATTTATTACGCCGTTATCGTTCACATATTCAATTACTCTAAATAATACAACTAATTTTTCGCTACGATTAAGAGTAACATTGATTTTTTCGCTGATTTTTAGTATTTTAACTGAACTTGCAGATAGTCTTTTTCTTTTTTTGCTTCCATCAGCATTTCCTGAAAATTGGTTGACAAAATCATCGTAGAAATTCAAATATTTGTTTGTCAATTCTTGGCTTAGATGACTACGCAAATACATGCTTACAATTTGTCTTGAAGCATCTAAATCTTGTTTTTCTTCTTTTATTCCGGCTACAAGTGCAAATAATTGCATCAAGGCGTTTAAAACCGATTCATTCATAGTTAATGGTTCTGATTACTAGTTACAGGGTTATTGCTAAGCGTCATTTGTTGAGTCATCAACTGCAATAATTTTCCATTCTCCATTTACTTTTCCAATGTAAAAAAGAACTCCATCTCCATCAGTTACTAATAGTTTATGTGTAATATATGTTTGAAGTTTTCCTGCATCAGCAACGAAATAATCATCATACACCTCAGGCGACCATTGAATATATTGCGTTAGCACATCTTTTGTATCAACTTCATTGATAAAACACCCTTTTTCAGGCCAATCATACAACTCCATATCAAAAACAGGTTCACGTCCAACAATAAAATTTCCATTAAAAGATTTAACTTTAAAATCAAACATTGTAAATAATTTCGCTTCTTCATATTGTACCTTTACAACATAAATAAATACGCCAGGATTGTACAATTCATATAAACTATCGTTTACAAAATACGTTTTTAAATTATTGATTTTTCCATCTTTAATGTTTTTTAAAAAACCTGATAAAAACGCTTCTAAATCGTCTCCTTGCACGACTTTTTCCGCAATATTTTGACTAACAGATGTTTGCGAGCCAAAAACCCAGCCTTCTTTACCATCGTATTCAATTTTGTACCAAAAATCCGTTACCCCTTTTATTGTTTGTTTTTCTCCTTTTTCAAGTAAAATACATTTTGTTCCGTTGTCCAGTTTTAGAACAACATCTCCGGTTGATGGTTCAGAACGGACCCAAATTTGGTCGCCAACAATTGATAAATATTCAACTTCGGGATTCGATTCAATATCCTGAACTGTATTTATTTTACTATTATCTTCTTCTTTATTGGTTTTATTTTTACAAGAGTAGAAAACCATTAAAATCATCAATACATAAATCAACTTTTTCATCTGTTTATTTTTTTTTTTACATTATTGTCAGAGTCACTCCACGAAAAAATAATCATTTACACTTTTGTAAATAATTATTTTTACATGTTCGTTTCATCTTGTGCTTTTTTTTATTATTATAAATTGACAATTAAAAAGGTCGAAATAAATTATGAAATAGCTTCAACCACTTTTTCGAAGATTTCATCTACATCTCCTATTCCTTCAACTTTTCTAAGTTTTCCTTGATTAGAATAATATTCTTTTACTGGAGCAGTTTTTTCGATATACTGAACAATTCTATTTTCTATTATTGAAATATTGCTATCGTCTTTTCTGTTTTCTAATTCCGCTCTTTTTTTGAGCCTTTCAATAAGTTCATCTTTATCTACTTTGAGGTGAATAACATCTGATAGAGCCATGTTTAGATTTGCAAGCATAATGTCAAAAGCTTCCGCTTGAGGTATTGTTCTAGGAAATCCGTCAAAGATAAAGCCATTTGATTTCGGATGACTTTTTATTACATTTTCAACCATTTTTAAGATAACATCATCAGGAACAAGTTCGCCTTTATCCATATAGCTTTTAGCCAAAATGCCCATTTCGGTTTTATCAGCAATTTTTGCTCTCAAAATATCCCCTGTTGATAAGTGAATTAAATTGAATTTTTCACAAACTTTTTTTGCCTGAGTTCCTTTCCCGGCTCCTGGCGCACCAAAAAAAATTAGATTAAGCATATTTAACAGTATTTTTTATAAATTAGCATTTAACCAATCAATAGCGTTTTTTTCGTTAGTAAAATATTTTGTTTCTACCTTAGGCTTTGAAAACATTGAAAACATATTTGCCAAAGTTTTTTGAATTCCATCATTAAGTAATATTGCACTATATTTTACAATTTGTCCTCCTTTTTCTGCAAAATAATCTCTTGCTTCTCTTGACATTGTAGTCATTTCTCGAACATCACTCAATTGAACATATTTACATTCATTAAATGTGTTTTCATATAACGATTGTGTGAATAACTCCGCATCATCTCTTTCTATAGTGACGTTTTTTTTGTATTTTACAACAATAAAATAGCCGTCAATAGTTATTTCCATTTTAGGTAAATCAATTTCTTTTTTCATAATAATAAGTTATGTTATTCAACTAAAAGAGTGTAAATATCTTTTAAATTTCTTCCATATCCATCATAATCCAGTCCGTAACCAACAATAAAATCATTAGGTATTTCCATTCCTATATAGTCAATATTGTAATCTTTAACAAAAGCCTCAGGTTTAAAAAGCAAAGTTGCAATTTTTATTTCTTTGGGGTCGTAACCCTTTAATTGTTTTAATAAATATTCCATAGTTATTCCAGAATCTATTATATCTTCTAAAACAACAACTGTTTTATTTTCAATGTCTTCGTTAAGACCGATAAGTCTTTTAACAGTTCCACTAGTAGAAGTCCCGGAATAAGAAGCAACTTTAAGAAACGAAATTTGTGTGTCAAAATTAATTTGTTTGAATAAATCAGCAGCAAAAAGAAAAGCTCCATTTAAGATACCAAGAAAAATAACATCTTCATTTTTAAGGTCTTCATTCATTTGTTCGGCAACTTTTGTTATTGCAACCTGTATTTGCTCATGGCTGATAGAAAGATAGAATTTTTTGTCTAATACTTGTACGGTTTTCATTGTTTTTATTGTTTATTGTAATGTTTGTAAATTGAATATAAGAAACTAACAGCATGAGTTATTATATTGTCGTTAAAATTATAATTTTTATCATGTAAATTAGGGCCTTCTCCGGCACCAAATCCTACTAAAGCCCCTTTGTATTTTATGGTAAAATAACCGAAATCTTCTGTCCATTTGAATGGTTCAGGAATAGTCTCAATTCTTAAGTTGTTTTCATTAGCTGCACTTTTAATAACTTCGATAGCTCTTTGATTATTATAAACCGGCGCTGCATCATCGGTATAAGAAATGTCAAATTTTAAATTATGTTTTTGAGCGACCATTTTAACTGTATCCTGAACATATCCTATCATTTTATCTAAATCTCCATAATCATAAGCCCTAAGAGTAACTTTAATTTCAGAATTACCGGGTGTTATACCAAAATCCGGACTTCCGATAGTTGTATAAACCGGAGTAGCCAGTACAAAATTTTTAAAATTTCTGGTAGTTATTTCTTTTCTGAAAAAATCGAGTAACTCTAATGTAGCATCTGTTGGATTATTCGCTTTTTCGGGGTTTGCTGCATGTGAAGTATTTCCAGTCAGTTTTATTGATATTCCATTAGTCGCACTTGTGAAATTTCCATCGCGAATTATTACACTATTTTCATTAAAACCAGGAAGGTTATGAATTGCATAGATATAATCGGGTTCAATTTCTTTAAATTTGGGATCGTCAATAACTGTTCTTGCACCCGAGAGAGTTTCTTCTGCCGGTTGAAAAAGCAATACAACTTTTCCGGAAACTGGTCGATTAGTAGAAATAGCTTCGGCAAGTCCGGTTAAAATAGCCATGTGACCATCGTGTCCGCATTTGTGAGATACACCTTTGTTCAAGCTTTTATTAAAAGTATCGTCAGGTTCTAATATTGGAAGGGCATCTAATTCCGCTCTAAACATTATTGTTTTTCCTTCTTTACCACTATCGTAAATGAATGCTCTACCAGTTTCGGCCAAAACAATAATTTTATCCGGACTAAATTTAGACAAAGTTTTTTCTATGAGTTCTGCTGTTTTAAATTCTTCGCCTGATAATTCAGGGTGTCGGTGTAATTTTAAACGTAAATCTATTATTCTTTTTATATCGACAGTCATTTTATTTTAGTTGTGTTTCAAAATTTATTTTAGTAAAAGCATTTCCAAATTCGTAAGCTGTATATTGCATTATTTCGTCATCTGGCAAATGTATCCATATTATTTTCACATAAGTTCCTTTATCGGCTAATTTTTCTAAAAGTTTAAATAAATAAACTAATCTTCTTGTAGAAGAAGTATTTATTATGTTTATTGAAAATTCCAGTATGAATTTTTCGTCAGGATTTTCTATGTAATCGTTAAACCAATCAAAAATTGGTTCAAAAAAATCGAATGAATTTTCGGGTAAAATATCTCCACTAATTCGATAAAGATTTATATCTCTATCAAGAATTATTTCAGGGGTGCTTTCTGTAGCTTCAATATGGTAGTTTTTATTCATTAGATTTCAATTATTATTGAGAATACAAAAAAAGAATAATTTTCATTAAAATCTATAAAATCGAAGTCAAAATCTTTTGCTTCTCTCGCAATATCAATAAATCCAATTCCTCCAATTATTTCTGATTCTTCATCAACAAGCTTTGTTATGTATTTTAATGATAATTCATTTTTTGACATGGATTTTAATTCCGTCAGCATACTTTTAAACTTTCCAACTTCTTTTTTTTCAATTAAATTTCCGGTAGAGACTTTTAAGCCCCTTTTATCTTTTGTAATGATAAGCATTGCATGTCGTTTTTTATTTATTCTTGCTGAATGTTTGCTTACGTTTTGTAATACTTCTACGATGATGTGAAAAGCTATTTTTTGATATTTTTTTTCGAAAGTTTTTAAATTTTCTTCTATCATCATTAGAGCCGAAGTGGTTGTTTGTTCCGAAAAATCATTTTTTAAAAGAAGTAGTACGTCCGAGTCGCTAACCTTTTTATGTATATTTCGACAGTCATCAATTGTCATTTCTTTGTTTTCACTTTTAGTGTCAAAAGGTTTCATTTTAGTTAAAAAATAAAAATGAGACAATTCTGAATTGATTTTATCAAAGCCATAATCAAGTTTAGCTTTGGTTTTTCTACTCATTTCTATAAAACCTAAGCCGGCTCCGCCTTTTTCTGAAAATTGTCTATTTGTCAGTACCTCCAAAAACAATTCTTTTAACTCAACATTATCTTTTTCGTTTACTTTTTTTATTTTTTCAATTATTTTGTCTTTTTGGTAGTTTTCTATAATGTTAGAAGTAGTAACATATATTTCATTGTCTGTTTTGCGGGTTATGAAAAGTTTGTTTAGTAGCTCTGTTTTGTTTGTTTCGTTGATTTCTGCGTATCTAATAATATTTTGAAAAGATTCAATCATCAAAAAAATCATTTTATTTTTGTACTTTTCAAAGGTAAGTTCGTCATCAACATAATTCTTAATTAAATCAGTTGAATTAACTAAAACATAATCATTAAACCTTCCGCTGTAAAGCAAAACGATGTTATCCTTCTCAAAAAAACAGTATAAATCTAAAACGCTACTATTCTCCATCTAAAAACTTTTTTCAAATATATAATTTTAATGAAACAAAAAAAATTTTGATTTGACTAAAATACTTTGCTCATTTGCATCAAATTTCATGCAACCTTTTGATATTTCTAAATTATTATTTAATAACGCACAATAAACACACAACCAACAAAAATGAAATTACAGGTAACTCTTTTATCGTTGCTTTTCTCTTTTGTTTTTTTCTCATGCCACAACGATTCTGATTCTAACGGAAGCATAGACACTGTTTCAGTTGTAATAGATAATATTATCGACAGCAATAACAATTATTCTTCAGCTGATACATTATCTGGTCATATCGTTTTAGATATGCTTAAAACAATTGATTCTGATTTTTTACCTCTTCCTGCTAAAAAATACTTAGAAAATCCATCATCTGTTAAAGCAGATTTTTTTGATCAATTTTCTGTCGGGTTTCAATTTAATGATGGTTATGAGTATTTTCAAGCTAAAGTTCAATATTTAAAACCATATTGTGGTATGGATATTATTGGCTTTTTTGTTTTCAAAAGTGATGATTCGGGTTACACAAATTATTTTTATTTCCTACAATATTATAATGAAAATTGGACTAATGTTTCTCAATTATTATTGACAGATGAGGTTATTAATCTTATAATAAATGAGCTTAATACCAATATCGATTATAGGTCTATAAACAATACTTATGCTTTTGTTTCAGGGAAGACAGATAAAGCATTACTTTTAGATTTTTCCGCCAATTCTAAAATATTTGTTTTTACAAATGAAAATTGGATATCAGTTGCTCAAATTGGTTTTAGCGAAAATAAAATTAATCTTATAAAAAAAGAACAGAATTCTAATGGAGCTAAAATGTTAACTTCAAATGAATTAGACCGAGAAACAAGGTTTACTGACTTTACTGATGCTATTTTAGATTCGGCAGCTGTTTATATACTCGATTTAACCAGTATTGGAATGTCCAGATTAGATTCTACAATTTCTCATTTAAAACGCTTGCAAGTACTTATTTTAGAAGATAATTATTTAACACAAATCCCGGGACAAGTATGTAAACTAAAGAATCTTCAAATTTTGAGAATAAACTCAAATAACCTTAATGAATTACCTGAAGATATAGGACTGCTTGAAAATTTGGAGGAAATTTCGGCAAGTAATAATAATCTTACTTATTTGCCCTTGTCACTTTCAAAGGCAACAAAACTTAAAATACTTAATTTTGACCATAATTTGCTTACTTCTATTATTATTGATTTTTCGGGAATGAAAAATCTGGCTGTTCTTAATTTGTCCGATAATAAACTTAAAGGATTGCCTACTTCTATTGGGAAACTAGAAAATCTTATTTCGCTTGATATTTCAAACAACCCAATTGAAAGTCTTCCGAATCAGATTTATAATCTGAAAAACTTACATTATATAGACTTAACAAAAACAAACATACCTGATTCTCAGATAATTAGACTTATGAATATTAATCCGGATATTACTATTGTAATGGACTAATGAAATCTGTACCCAATGCTTGGTTCTATTGCTACGGCATTGAAAAATTTTGTTAGAAGAGAACCTCCAACTATCCAATTTTCGGCTATAAAAAGTTTTAGACCAAATCGTTGGTAGAAAAAACCAGAAGAATGCGGAGTATAAACCATAAATAATTGTTGTATTGTAAATTGCACATTTCCAAATACAGCATTGTAAGAAAAATGTGCCCCGGCTGTTAGATAATTTATTGGTTTAGAATTAAAAATACTGTCAGCAATAAAATGATTTTCGATGTTTTTGTCATACATCAAATCCAAGCCTCCTCCAAGTCTGCTTTTGGGAGAGACATAAATTCCGTAATCGATAGAGCTTGTGCTCATAAATTCTGGTGGGGCACTTATCGACAGTTTGTTGCCATGAACAGCAAATGTTTGAATAATTTGCAAATCCTTGTATTTTTCCCAAAAACCTGTTGACATTTTTTTATGTTTGTTAAAATCAGCAGTTTTGTATTTTAATCCCACAGAAATAGCCGGAACATTAAGTCCTAAATTTGGGAATTTTGTTCCACCATTTGAGTAATGTGTAAGTCCAATATCTGTAAAATATATAATTCGTCTGGTTCTTATTTGTGTTTCAATATTCAGATTTGCAAAAATGTTGAGATGAGAACCTATCGCTATATTTGTATTGTTTGTTTTGTAATCAAATGGTTTGCTCAAATAAGCAGTTCCTATTCCGAAAAAATAATTTAAACTAAGTATATTTCCTCTAAAAAAGGGAGCATCAATATAAAGATATGTAGCCTTTGATGAACCCAATACGTCGGTGTTTTCAAGGTTAGCATAATAAAAACCAAAACCTAGTTCCGGATATCCCCAGTTTCTTTGCCAATCTTTATTTCCTGTTGTCTGATAGCCAAATTGTAGATTATATTCTTTTATGGGTTTTTTTATAAAGTATCTCATTTCAGGTCTATGTGGTGCAATAACTCCCTGACTGAACTTTGCACCGATATAAGTAGGCAATTGAGCCTGAGCTATTAAGCAGGTAAAAAAAACAACTAAAAGTAATAATTTTTTCATAAAATATTATGTAATACGTTTGTAATGTGATGCTTATGGTTAGTTTTGAAACAAATATAATGCTAATTTTACTAAATGTTTAAAAACAGCTCAAAAATACAATTGAATTTTTCCAAAACAAAATTTTTATAATTTCAAAAAGTCGCTTATTTTTGACAAAATGTAAGTTTTTTAAAATGAGAGAATACAGATTTATAGGTTTAGATTCTTTTACAGAACAAGACAAGGAAATTTTCTTTGAGCGGGATAGTGTTGTTGAGCAAATATTTAAAACGTCTTTTTTTGAAAATATTACTGTTGTTCATGCAAATACAGGCGCCGGAAAAACTTCGCTTTTGAAAGCCGGATTATTACCAAAATTAAAGCAAAATAATGAGTATGAACCTTTTTTAGTCAAAATTGATAATTTTATTAATAATACTGAACGTTCTTTGTTAGATTTGATTACCGAAAAAGTTAAAAAAAACTATCCTAAAAATTCATTTTTAGACAAAATATTGACTCCTGATGATTCGCTTTGGTATCTTTTTAAAAGAATTGAATCAACCGAAAATAAAGTCGTTTTTTTGATTATTGACCAATTTGAAAATATTTTCTCGTATCCTGAAAGTCAAAGACTTCAAATTAAAAATGAACTTTATGAATTAATTTATGAACAAATTCCTGTTAGATTTAGAGCCGAAGTAAATGAATTTCTAACTGAAAATCCAAATATTTTAACCGAAAAAGGAATAAAAAAATTATACGAAAAAATAAATATTCGATTAATTATATCTATCAGGCAAGACAAATTAAATATGCTTGATTTTTTCAACGATAAAATTCACAAAATCAGTGAAAACAAAGTTGAAATTCCTCAATTGACAATAGAACAGGCTTCTACAATATTAAAGAAAACAAGTTCTTTTGTGCCAAAGTATAATATCGATGATAAATTTGTTTCGCAACCATTTATTGTTTCTCATAAACTTACGGAGGAAATTATTGAATTTTTAACCAAAAATAATTCAAAAAAAATTGAGGCTTATCAGGTTCAAATTATTGGTGCTGAACTTGAAAAAATTGCAACCGAAAATAAATCAAAAGTTGTTGATTCTAGCTTAATTAGCGAAATATCAATTATATATAAAAGTTATTACGAATCAATAATTGAAAAAATACAAAATTCCAGGCAAGAAATTTCTGCTAGAAAATTTATAGAAAATGAGCTAATTTTTGAATACGAAAATCGGAAACTTACAATTTACGAAGGATTAGCTAAACAAAAATATGAGCTTGAAGATTCAACAATAGATTTTTTGATTGAAAATCAGCTTATTGTAGCTACTCAAAATGAAAATCACGATCGTTATTTGGAACTTTCTCACGATGCTCTTATAACTCCGGTCTTGTTGGCAAAAGAAAAACGGATTCATCACGAAATTAGGGTAGAAGAGGAATTAAAAAAGAAAAAAGAACTTGAAAATGCCAAGAAATTGCAAGAAGAAAAAACTATTAGAAATCGTAAAATTGCAATAGTTTTTTCGGTGCTTTTTGTTTTTGCTTTGGCACTTGGAATTTTTGCCTTTTGGCAAAGGAATAATGCTATTAAAAGTGAAAAAATCGCTAATTCTACAATGTACGCATCTTATTCTTTCCATTTTTTAGAAACAAATCCAACACTAGGTTATAGACTAGCAGAACAGTCTTATAGTATTGATAATGAGAATATTATTGCTCAAAAAGCATTCTTTTGTTCTTTTTATAAAACTAATGTTTTTTATCAGAATCTTGCTGAGTTTGGTTATGATATTGATAAAGCTATTTTTTCGACTAATGGAGAAATGCTTTTGTTGATTACTGATAAAAACTACATAATAATAAGTAAATCAGGCAGAAAAATACACGAATCTTCAAAAGACAGAGTTTATCGGCTACTTTTACTACCGATAATAAATATTTAATTTTGTCAACATCAGATAGTTCTATCTTTTTTGTTGATACTGTTGGTAATAGTGTTTCAAAAATAAAGATGAATTCTTTGGTTCGGAGCGTTTCTGTTTCCCCTGATAATTTGCTTTTAGTAGCAGGATGTACAGATAATAATTTGTATGTTTTTGATAATCAGAATGAACTAATATCAACACTAAAAGGTCATTCCGGCGAGGTTATAAACTGCTCTTTTTCTGAAGATGGTCAAAAAATTATAAGCACAGGACTTGATAATAAAATAATAGTTTGGGATATTACCGGAAAAATTCTTGCTTTGCATACCAACGTTGTAGAAAAAGGATTTGAAAGTGGACTCATAGAGTTAGCTTGTTTTTCTCCCGAAAGTCAATTAGTTCTGTATGTTATGAACGATTATTATCATCAAAATTATGCGGTAAAAATTTGGGATTGGAACAAAAACGAGATTATTTCAAAACTTGACTTTTTTACAACTGATATTTCTTCTGCTCAATTCATTAGTGATAATCAAGTACTTATAACTGCCCAAAATAAAGCCTTTATTTCTGATTTTTCTAATCAGCAAAACCAAATGCTTATTGGTCATACAAAACTGGTTTTTGATGCAAGGTTTGATAAAAAAAATGATGTTATTTACACAGTTTCTTTAGATAAAACAATAAAATCGTGGAAAATTTTTAATTATTCTGAGATTTTGAACAAATTCAAATTTGTAGATGCTGTTTCAATTTCAAATTCTTCAAGTATATATTCTGTTTTTGCTGATAATAAATTAGACGTTTTTTCTGCTTCAAAAAATTATTTTTCAAAGATTCCTAAATCTTCAGTTTTGGCTATTAATTTCTCTGAAAACGATAATTTTATTACAACAACCAATATTGATTCATCTTTTACACTTTGGGAAAAAGACGGGAAAATCAGAACAAACATTAAGCTTAAAAATTCTGTGCTTTATGCTGAATATAGCGAAATGCAAAATTCTATAATTGTTGTAACTTCAAATAGCGTTTCTTTTTACAAACCTGATTCTACGCTTGTTAATACAATTGATGCAACCGGAATAAATCATTTTGATGTTAGTTTTGAGCAAAATATTATTGCTTATATTACAGGTAACGAGATGTTTATCAAAGATTTTAATGGGAATGTTGTTATTTCAGAAACATTTGAAAATATTATAAAATTAAAATTCTTTGATGACGGAAGGAAATTAATGTTATCAAGTAATGAAGCAATTTATCTTTCGGATAAAAAATTCGGAAATTTTAAAGAAATAATAACACCAAAATCTACCTTGACTGATATTTCTAATTCCGGAAAGTTTATTGTTTGGGCAGATAATGAAAATAATTGCCGACTTTTAACTAACAAAGGTGAAGAAATTTACAATTTTAAAAATAATAATAATATAGTTGATATACAATTTTCGTCAAATGAAAAGACATTGATTACCAAAACAGTTGATAATTTTGGGAAAACTGAGCTGAATTTATGGTTTATTTCTATTCCGGATATTATTGAATATGTAAATGATATAAAACTTTTTGGGGAAGTTTACAATCCTGATATTGAAGAGTTACGGAAAATTTCTAATCAAGAAGGTTCAAGTTTTTAACGTTAAAAATGAAATATTTATACTACCAATGAACCAATTTTGTTGGTCTTGTTTTTTTTTAAAAAATTTTAAAAATTATCTTTGGTTTCAATTTTAACCAATTAAATTTAATTAAGTATGAAATCTAAATTTTTATTTTTAAGTTTTTTTGTAGCAGCGATAATGTTTTTTGCTGCATGTGGAGGTAGTTCTGAGTCTTCAAATCAAAAAGACACAAATGACGAAAAAAATGTAAATACAGAAGTTGATGATAATTCAAATTATATAGCAATTGACTGGGAAGGAACTTATACTTTTGAAGAAGAAGCCGGCGGTGACAGATTTTATATGTACTCTCTTGAAGTTTTTCTGGCAGATGGTTACTACCAAGGATTTTATAGTATAGACGGCTACCAAACAATGACAAGATTGTATTTATATGGCGAAGAGGAAGATGGCGTTTTGTATATGTATTTTGATTCTTATGGAGAAGATGATATGTTTCAGAATGGTTACAATCCTAATGACTTAGTGTTAACAATATCCAATAGTTACGATGACATTTACATTGTAAATGATGGCGCAGAAATGGAGTTTGTAAAACAATAAATTGATTATTATACATATTAAAAACTACGGCTTTTTTGTCGTAGTTTTTTTGTTTTTTCTCTCAATTATTGGCTATATTTACCAAAATTTTTCAGTTGCCAATGCAAGATTTATACACAAAATTAAAAGAAGCTTATTCCGAACAAAATTTGAACAGAATTACAGGAAAGCTGATAAATCTCCAAAAAAGTAAAAACTTTTTAAAGCTCAGGGAAATTGCAAATAGAATTTCTCATCAAGTTCAAATTGACGAAGAAAGAGAGGTTCGTCTTTTTTCAAAATTGATAATTTTATATCATCCTGACAAAGGCGAAAATATTAGAAAAGAAATGAAAATTCTTTATGAAAAAAATGATATTGAAGGTTTGTCAAAGTATTCTCACATTCTTTTGCTTGATGATTTAGAAAATATTCTTACTGTAGAAATAGACAAAAACATTGATTATAGCGATGATTATTCTTGGGATGATGAACAGGAAGACGGCTACGAATTTTTTGATATTACTAATACCGATTATTTTGAGCAATTTGATTATGATAATTTTGAGCGGACTTTTTACAATATAATGAAATTGACAATATATGGTAATTTTGAAACAGATTTGCCTCCGTATTATCTCGAAGATTTTGAAGCTTTTGACTTGTCAAACAGCAATATTGAATTTTTGGACGGAATTGAACATTGTATTCACGCCAGAATTATTGATTTTTCGGATAATGAAATAACAGATTTGTCTGAATTGTGGACGATGAGACAAATAGAAGAACTTTATGTTGCTAATAATCAGATAGGTTACATTGATGCTCTAAGTAATCTTCCAAACCTTAGAATATTAGATATTTCAGGTAACGAAATTGATGATTTATCTCCTTTGTTTAATTTGCAATACCTTGAATATGTGAAAATTACAGGTAATAAAATCCCTGTAGAGCAAAAAGAACAGTTGAAAAAAAATGATGTTTTAGTGGTTGAGTAAAAACAATTTATTTTGTTTTAAAATCCAGTTCGTAGTTTTTTGAAAGTGGAAAATAATTTTCAGTCATAAAAAAGAATCCGGAAAACATTAGTTTGTATTCTGTGTTTGGCTCTAAATCGATATTGATTGTACATTCGCTTTTATTTGTTTTGGCCCATGTTATTTTATTATACATTATTTTTTGAGTGTTTTCAGACTTAATATACGTTTTGCATTTTTCAGTATTGATGTCCATTGGTTTATCAAAATATATGATGATTTCTGTGTTTGTACTTACTTTTCTTTTAAAATTGTCAAAAGAAGTTTTGATTATATTTCCACAATTATTTTCATATTCGGTCTTTATTTTTTCATAATTTAAAGAGTCAAATAAATTAGTAATTTCAGGCATAAAACTATCTAATATTGGATATTTTTCTCTGTTGTTTTCGTAAATGCTAAGTAAATCTACTACTTCGTCAATAATAATAAAGCCTTTAAACATGTCCTTACACATCAAGTGTTTTGCTTTTTCTTCGCCCCAGTTTGAATATGCGTATCTTATTACATTTGCTCTTACCAGTGTTTCATACAGCATAGATTTTTCACTTCTGTAATTATATTTTTTTATGGTTTTTAAAACAACTCTAAACATTTTCAATGCAGAATTTTTTAGTTCTTCATAGTGTTTATCAATTAAAGGGTTGCAAAAAGAATGATTGTATTCATGTATTACAACTTCGGCATATTCATTTGAATATCTTGGCATTCCTAGACTATCTTTCAGAAAAGTCCCAATAATTGAATATCTTTCAATACTTCCATCATTTTTAGTTAAAGTTGAACTGTAATTATTTGGACCATTTAGCATGTTTATTATTAAATTAATTTGCATATTAAGACAGTTCCAGTTTAGCAGTTATTTCTCTGTAAGTTAGAGGATTACTTGAAGCCACAAATTTCAATAATCTATTA
>JAFGUD010000272.1 GCA_016938685.1 Bacteroidales bacterium
AAATGTTTTTATAAAATAGTCCAAAACTATTTTATAAATTACATTGGTAAATGCCGATGCTACATTGATTTAGTTCAAACGAGTTTTGGCGAAGTTTGGACTAATTTCAATGTGCAATCGGTATAAAAAATAATTCTCGGAATTATTTTAACAATTTGGTATAAATCTACAATAACTCTGTTCTGTCATTAAAAGAAGTAATGATATCCTGAAATAAATTTTGATCTCCGGTTGAGCTAATTTGCTCTGAATATTCCTTAATAGCTTCAAGATAAGCTGTTTCGTACGATAGAAAATCATTAATGTCTGTGTCGTACGTTTCCTTGATTGATTTTTCTAATAAACGATCTTCCAAATTTCTTAATTCTTCTTTTTCCAAGAGTAATTTCTGAGTAATAACATGATTTTCTTTTAATTTTAAAAGTTCATCTTTTGTTTTCTCATAAAAATTTATCTTTGAATTTTCTAATTCTATTATATCATCATATCTTTTAATAAGAACAGAATATTCTTTTCGTATTCGTTCATCTTTGGTTCCTGCCAAGTTCATTTTCAGATCGTTAATTTTTTTCAACACACTAACAACAACTTCTTTATGCTTTAATATGTATTTGGAAATGCTACTAAGCTGATTTAAAATCTCTTGCAATTTTTTGTCTTTTATATTTGTTTTTTTCTCGTTACCGAATGTTATTTCCATAATTAATATATCTTGCTGAGCATTTGGAGGATAATCATTTGCAAAATCAATAATAATTTGCAATAAATCTTTATCTTTTGTTATTTTATATGCATCTATCATCTTATCCAACGCCGCATTAAACTGAGATTTCTTAATAAAATCAATAGCCTCAATTATTAAATGAGAAGCTCTTTTGTATTTCCCTTTAAAAATATTTAATACCCTAAGAATAGAAACAAACACTCCAATAATAATTAATATCATCAAAGGTGTTGTAAATCTAGTCATTAGAGCAACCATAACCATTATTACAAAAAATTGAATCGCTTTAATATAACCCTGTTTTGTTTTATTTTTTATTACCTCCCTTAAGCGACGTTCATATTCTGTAGGTGGTTCAATCTGTGCGAAAATCTGATTTTTCAAATATCTAAGTATATCAAACTTATCTTTCATCATTTGTTTTTAAATTCTTATTTTAAATAATTTTAATTAATTCGTTTTTTTTATAGCCACAGATTCACAGACTCACAAATCCATAGACTACTGATTATAAGATAATTATGCTATTTTTAACAAACTATTAATATTCAAAGAAATATTTTATTCCTGAAAAATAAAATAAATCCTTATAAACTTACTCCGAATCTATTATTTTTTTTCGGATATTTTCAAAATCATCTGAAAGCCAAAATGAAAACATTGAAGCAAACCTTACTGCAAAATTTTGATTATAATAATTTCCTTGATCATTTTTCTTTAACAAAAAACTGTTGAGACCATATTTTTGTGCATAGGTTAAATTTTCCACCAAATTTTTTGATGATAAAAACACGCTACGTACCGCTGAAACCGGATCATTACAAATAATTAGCCCTATTCTGTCGGCAGTTATTTGCATCATTCTGGATATTGCTACAAGTTCGTCTTTTTTAGCCGAATCGCCTTTTGGTGTTGCGCTATTCATTGCCTGCATCATTTGCGAAGCGACATGTAATATTCCTGTACTTTTTTCGCTAACTGTTGCTAATTGCTGACTTTTAACTAATAATTTGGAAATTTGTTCATTTTTCTCAAGAAATGTTGACAAAGCCCTAATTTTTGTAGCATTTTTAGCCAATGAAGTCATACTTCCGGCAAAAGGAATAAGCGAAATTACTGTTTCCAAAACAAAATTTCCTTTATCCATTGTTCCTCTCCAAATATCAGATGATGTAATTCTAGAAAATTTAAAATACAAAAATGCTAATTCTGATGCTAAAACAAATCTCAACTCATTGTATGTCAAATAAAATGGAGAATCCGGATTTAAGTGATCATTTCCGATTAAGAGAAATGGCGTTTCGGCTTCATAAGCTCTAATGCTGACTGAATATTCTCCGTGAGCAATAAATACTTCCAGATTTTCAAAATTAAAAAAATGCAGTAAATCAGCAATAATATCAGCAACTTGTTCGTGTTTTGTTGGGGAAAACCTATCGGCATATTTCTTAACTGTAGAAAAATCAGGTATTTTGTATGATGAAATCCACTTTGAAAAAGAACTCAACATTCCCTTTTTTTGAATTGACGAATGCTTAACTGCTTCAATTTCATCAGATTCTATCACTTTATATTTAGTTGAAACTGCCTCTGTATTTTTAACCAAACCTGAACCATCAAGTATTTTCAGAATTGTATTTGATCTTTCTTTTAGATTTTCGTCCGCAATTCCGGATAAATTATAAATTCTATTTTTAACCAATGGCTGAAGCATTGCAATGTCACGAATTGTATTTGCTGAAGCTTTTTCGTTTTGAGCACTAGCAAGCAATTCCAACAAAAGTACTTTTAAAAATCTGCCGCTTAAATCGCCTGTTGGGTCAATATTTTCGGACGGAAGCAAATCAAGAATTGATTGATCCGGCAACTTTTTCAGGTTATTTTTAATAATTTTTTCTGCTTCTTTGTTTTTGTCAATTGCAATTAAATGCCTGCAATATTCAATATTATATAAAATTTTATTGTAAGAATCTTTTTCCTTCTTAATTAAAGCTTCATGAACTGCGGAATGCAATGGAAAGATTTCCTTCAAATGCTGTTGATTTTCAGACGCTTCTATTAACAATTTTACGACAAAAACACTTTGCTCTAAATTAAGCTTCCAATCGTTATACCAGAAAACCAACAATTCTTCGGCTTGTGAACTATTTAAAATATTCAACAAAATAGTATTTAATCTGTCGTTTTTAGAATAATCTTCGGTAGCTTTATTTGAATCGACAATATAGTCTAAAACAAAAGCTGTTAGCGGAGAAACAACATCATTTAGTCTTGATAACAGAAATTTTGCATAATCGTAATATTTATAGTTTTTACTGCTTGAAACATTCAATTTTGCAACTTCACTAAGTCTCATATTTTCATCGAAAGCCAAACATGGTGCAATATCTTTATATAATGAAGCATTCGACATAGTTGCTGTCCATTCGTACGAATCGACCATAATTGTTGTTCTGATTGATTTTTTGACAGTCATCGCTCTGTTTTGCAACTCAAATGCGTCTACAACATCACCGTTTTTATCAAATCCCAGTAAAAGTGAATCGTAATTTGTCAAAAGATAAAACCATGATACATTTTTAGCAAAATCCTTATTCTGAGCTAATTTTTTCAACGAAGAAACACTTAACCACGCCAAAAGAACTTCATTTTCTTCTCGTTCGGCAAGAAAAAACTGCTGATGTTTTGGTAGAAAATTTTCGACAAAATAATTATCAGATGAAGCAAATTCCAGCAACGATTTATTGGGATTATGTTCATGTAAATATTCAAAAATGAACTTTTCTATATTATCAACAAAAAGGTTTGAAAAAAATCCGGTTTTTTCGAGTTTTTTGTCAATTTGTGGACTATCGAACCATTCCGGTGGCAAAAACATAAACGACAAATAATTTTCGTTTTTGTCTAATATCAATGCCATTGGTCTTGAAAGGCCAAGCATTTTAGCCACTTTGGAAGAGGCAGACGTTTTTAGAACCTGAATATCGTTTACATTTAGTTTTTCAACTTTTAATTTGTGTTGCTCTGTAAACCAATCGGCTAATTTTTCAACCAAATCATTAAAATCAACATTTTGAGGCACATAATAACTTTTGCCGACTGCATAAAGCAGATACCTTAAATATTCAAACTTTTCTTCTTCATTATCCATTTTGTCCTCAACACTATCGTTGAATTTTTCGAATAGTTTTTTTCGAAGAAAATTATGCTCAAAAAAGATTTTTTTCATTTTGTATCCTCCAGTTGCTTTTTAAAAACCGTTTTTTATTTTTAAAGATAAGAATATATAAACATCCCCCTGCCCCCCTTTATTAAGGGGGAATTTTAAAGATCACCCTGCAAGCTATTTTTTATGGGGGAAATTTTGAACATTCCCCTGCCGCCTTTTTAAAGTGTAAAATTTTGAACATCCCCCTGCCCCCCTTTTTTAAGGGGAATTTTAAAGATCCCCCTGCAAGCTATTTTTTAAGGGAGAATTTTAAAGATCTCCCTGCAAGCTATTTTTTAAGGGAGAAATTTTGAACATCACCCTGCAAGCTATTTTTTAAGGGAGAATATCATTTTTTACAAAATTTCAAGAACGACAGGATTGTCATATTCCTCCTCTAAACGTACTTTAAATATCTGAGCATCAGGCGCAACAGACAGAATATAATCTAAAGATTCCTGTGCTTTTTGTTTATTTGAATAAAATCTATACGCTACATAACTTTCATCAACGCCATCGTTTTTAAAAGCAAGCGGATGAACAATATCGATTCCTTGATGTAAATAATCAAAAATTTTGTAATTTGCCTCCATATAATCTGTAACTTTATCGGTTACAACAACATAAACTTCAGCCAAATTACCATCGTTTTCATAATCAACATCAATTTCTGACATGTTATTAATTAAATTTTTTATTACAGGAATGAAAATTGAATTTGGATATTCTTCAACAATATACTCCCAATCATCGCAACTTGTTGCAAATGGCCAAAATGAAAAGTTAAATCCACCATTAAAACATCCTCCATCATTCATTAAATTTACATAATGAATATCTACAATAGTAAGCAAAGACCACATATATTTATCTTTGATAAGGTCATAATATTTTGAATCCTGAAAATCTTTGTAAAATTTCTCACCTACCGTAACAACGTTATAATAAGGCATTAAGCTCATATAGGGATATTCTCCTCCAAGTGACATTGCATAAGCATTTCTAAAATCCATATACAATTTAAAATCATCAGAGGCAAACTTATTAATTTCTGCTTGCAAAATACTTGCAACGTCCATTCCCACATACATTCCCTCAGCATAAATTGACCAAAAGCCTATTGTGTCAAGTTCTTTTTCAACTTCAACCCATTTATCCCAATCGGCTTCGCCTTCGTCCCAATAATATTCCTCTATTACTCCTTCCATATCTATTAAAAGACTGTCTCTTAACCTTATAATTGCTTCAAGTTGTTTTCCCGAAGTTATTTCAGAATTGAAAGCATCTAAATATAAATTAAATTTTTGTTGAAACTCATCAGATTCCTTTGCTACAATTTCCGGTAGGTACACCAAATTGACTCTTTCAATTTTATCAACGTTACTAAAATCAAAATCCTCAACAGCTTCTAAATTATTATCCTTGTTGTTATTTGTTTTGTCCGAGTTTTTACAGCCAAAAGCTAACAAGCTAAAAACCAGTGATAAAAGCAATAATTTTTTCATAATATTTATTTTTAAAATTTACAATAAAAAACCCCGATTTTTATAATTATCGAGGTCTAAATTAGGCATTATCAAACAAAAAACCGAATATTTTTGACGAATTTATTCATCGTAGAGTAAATATTTTTTTCTTTTCTCTTTAAAATCAGATAGTTCCGGTTCCCAAAGCTCTCTAATTTGTTGTTCTGAATAGCCCAAATGAATTTGCTTTTGAACTTCTGCGTTCCCCATTAACAGATTAAACCAGTTTACATTTGTGATCAAAGATATATCATTTCCACATAATTGAAAATAATCTATTACATATTTTAAAGTAAACTGTTGTTCCATAGAAACATTTCTTAAATCAATCCCATAACATAATTCTCCTTCTTGAATCGGGTTAGTTTGCACATTTACAATATCTTGCGGTGTGAATGTAAAATCGCCAAAACGTTTGTCGGGATAACCCAAAACTTGAAATGGAAATTCAGTTCCACGTCCAACACTAAATTTTGTTGCTTCAAAGAAACAAAGCGAAGGATAAAGTCTGATAGACAAATCATTAGGTAAATTTGGAGAAGGTTTTACCGGCAAAGAATAGTGTTTTTGATGATTGTAATTTTTAACTTTTACTATTGTAATGTCGCATTTTCGATGACCTGTGAGCCAGCCTTCGCCGTTAATCATTTGGGCAAGTTCGGCGTGAGTCATTCCGTAAACAACCGGAATTGGTAACATTCCAACAAAAGAACGAAAATTTACAGTATCCAAAACAGGCCCATCAACATAATCGCCGTTTGGATTTGGTCTATCAAGAATTAAAAGAGCTTTGTTGTATTCAGCGCAAGCTTGCATCAATTCAAACATTGAGCTTATGTATGTAAAAAATCTTACACCAACATCTTGAATATCGTAAATAACAACATCTACATCTGCCAAATCCTCTTGCGAAGGACGTTTTTTACTGCCAATCAAAGAAATAATTGGCAATCCTGTTTTTTCGTCAATATCATTATTAAAGTTTTCACCTCGCTCTTTGTTGCCTCTAAAACCATGTTCGGGAGCAAAAATTCGTTTAATATCAATTTCTAAACTCAATAATGTGTCAACTAAATGTGTTTGATTAACTAAAGAACTGTGATTAACCAACAAAGCAACCGATTTATTTTCTAATAAAGGCAAATATTCGTCAATTTGTTCAGCTCCAACCGAAATTGCGGTATCAATAACTTCAATATTGTCTATTTTTGTGTCATTATTTGCAACTTCTTCACTTTGACTATTTCCGCAAGAAACAAGTAAAAAAGCGAAAATTATTACCAAACTTGTTGTTTTTATATTCATAAAACTATTTTTTTCAATTAAATATCAACATTACCACTAAAAACCTTCACAGCATTTCCCTGTAAAAAAACATTTTTGAAGCCTATTTCTGTTTTTTCAAATGTTACTTTTAGGTTTCCGCCTTTAGCCTGAATATTTACTTTAGAAATCAAATTATCAGCAGTATAAGCATAAATTAAAGCAGAAGCAACAACTCCTGTTCCACATGAAAGTGTTTCTTTTTCAACTCCTTTTTCGTAGGTTCTGACTTTGATAAATCCGTTACATTTTTGCACAAAATTTACGTTTGTTCCAAACGGTTCAAAATCCTTTTGATAGCGTATTTTTGGAGCTTCGTTCATTATGTCAATTGCATCAACATTATCAACAAATTTAACAACATGGTGAGTGCCGGTGTTTGTGTAAAATAATTCGCCGAAGGTTTTAATATCATCAATATCAATCATCTTCAAAACAACTTCGTCGTTCTCAAAATATGCTGAATGTTCTCCGTCTTTTGCTAAAAAAGTTGTTTCTTTATCAATGATGTTCAGATATTTAGCAAAAGCAACAATACATCTGGCTCCATTTCCACAAAAAGTAGCTTCTGAACCATCAGGATTATAAAAATTCATCTCAAAATCATATTTTTGATGACTTTTTAGCAATAATAAGCCATCAGATCCAATCCCAAAATTTCTGTCGCAAAGTTGCTGTATTATTTTTTCGTTTGGAGTGAATTTTTCATTTCGTCCGTCAATTACGATAAAATCGTTTCCAGTTCCGTGATATTTGTAGAATTTCATAATCAGTTGTTGAGTTATAGTGTTGTCGAGTTATCGTGTTATCGTGTTGTTGAGTTATCGTGTTTTCGAGTTATCGAGTAGTTAGTTGAAAGCCATTGATTTTAAACTAATTTCTTTTTATGCAACAGAATTGAGTAAATTAGTCTGTAAAACTCAAAAGCAAAGATGATTACAATTAAAGCATAATGAATATATGATGTAACTGAAAATATCAATAAAAATCCTAATGACATTATCATAAATAATAATCGAAGAGCAAATTGTCCGTAATAAATAAAAATTCCTGTTTTTTTCTTTAAAATGGAAAAGACACCGGAAAATATCAATGAAAAAATCAATACTGATTTTACTATACCAATTATTGTCAAATCTTCACCATTAACGATATCTGTTTTAAAAGAAAAAAAAAGTCGAATGAAACTAAAGACATCTAACAACCCGAATACGACTAAAAAATTTTTACTAACTTTCATAAACTTTCAACTTTTAACGTTAAACTTTCAACTCCTTAATTTTTTCCTTTCAACATTGGCACAAATGTAAACAATCCGTGGTTTTGTCGTTCAAAATCTGTTTCTGAAACCCTTATTATTCTTCGCATTACTTGTCCTTGTCCGGCTATTCCTTCGGGAGCAACCATAATTCCACCAATTTTAAGTTGAGAAAGCAAAGAATCCGGAATTTCAGGAATTGCTGCTGTTATTATTATTTTATCAAAAGGAGCATAATTATCAAGACCTATAAATCCATCGCTATAAAATGTATTAACTTTATAACCAAGTTCTTTCAGTAATTCTGTTGCGGAAATGTGTAATTCTTCGATTCTTTCAACAGTATAAACGTCAACCCCAATTTCAGCAAGAACAGCCGCCTGATAACCAGAGCCTGTGCCAATTTCCAGTACTTTGTCGGTTGATTTTAGTTCCAGAAGTTCGGTCTGAAAAGCAACAGTATAAGGCTGAGAAATTGTCTGACTTGCACTAATTGACAAAGCTCTGTCTTCGTAAGCACTATATTCAAGCCCTTTCAAAACAAAAAGATGTCTTTTAATATTACCAATGGCATTTAAAACCCGTTCATCTTTTATTCCTTTGCCTTTGATTGTTTCAACAAGTCTGGCTCTGCGCCCTTGCATTACAAAACTGTCGTTTATGTCCATTTTTTTTGTTTTTAACGCAGAAAGTTCTTCGAAGCTTTCAAGTTAGTATTTAACTGTTCTACAAAACATTCAAAGCCATCGTTCTTCTTTGATAATTTATCAATTATTTCTTTCTTTTTAAACTTATTAGCTAATTTATGATATATTTTACGGCTATTTGAATTATTTTTGTCTTTGGGATTTATAAATCCGCTTTTTTTGGAGTTTAGGACTTTGTTTAGTTTATCAATACAATTTAAAACATTTTGTTTTTTATGTTTAACATCAATAATTGGGACAAGCCAACATTCGATTGAATAAACTCCTATTGCAAAAATGATTTTTTCGTGATATTGTTCTAAAATTACTGGCAGAATAAATGATTTTAATTTTTCGATAATTTTTTCACAAAGCTCTCTGTTTTCGAGGACTTTCCCTTTTTCCATGTTTGACACATCATATTCTTGACAAACATCTGCATCTATTTGAATAACAACAAAATCATTAAATACAAAAACTTCTTTCAAATCTTCACTTTTGCACCATTTGATAACATTTACCCAACCGCCGAAACCATCTTGTTTATCTGTTTCATCAATTTGTGGTTGGATTGCATTGAATTTGAAATCAATATCTTTAAAATAATTTTCAATTATTGGTTTGATAACAAATTGGTCCGTAACTCCTTCCGTTATTAAAGCAACTTTAATCATAATTAAAAATTATCAGGAATTCCGCCAATTATACCATTTGTCCAAAGTTCGGAAAGTTTCATTTTTGACTGAGGTTTACTCTCAATTCTTTCGATATAAGTAGCACCTTTTTTATTTCTGTCTGTTATAAAAAGCCTTTGCATATCATCTTTTAGGTCAAGTCCATCTAGAATTGCAGGATTATGAGTTGTAAAAATAACTTGCTTGTCGTATTTTATTGCTAATTTATTTAGAATTTTAATCAATTCTGTGCAAAGTTTAGGATTAAAACCGGTTTCTATGTTGTCAATAGCAAAGAATTTAGGTGTTTGATCACTTGTAAAAAGGACTAAGTAAAAAAGTAAATATAAAAATCCTTCATTTGCACTACGTTGGTCAAAAAAGTTTAATGTTTGATTGATATATTTGTCTTTTATTCCAATTTTAAATTCATTAGACATCAAATTATTCGGCAATTCAAAATCTTCAAACCAATCCAACAAACGCAAACTTTCTTTTATGTCTTCCAGTTGTTCTTTTTTAGTTTCATCTAAAATAATTTGTTTCAAAGTATGAAAAAGCCCTTCTCCTTTTATTCCAATTGGTATTATTTGAGCAGATTCTTCAAATTTTCTAAGGAATGAATATTCTGGGGTGTAAATTAAAAAATTATTTAGTTCAGGTGCATTTTGTTTTACTTCAAAATACTTCATCGCTGAAAGCTTAACCAAACTTTCTAAATTTAATTTTTTGTCTTCAAAAACTTTTTTTAATTCTTTTAAAGAAGCTTTAAAATCTTCATCTGATATTAAATCAATAATCTCTTCTAAAGTCGATTCTTCTTGTCCAATTTTTATAATATTTGAGTTTGCATTATTTCTATTTTTTTCTACCCATTTTTCTTTTTTTTCTATATCCTCCCTTATTACATATTCATAATCGTAATCCTTAATTTTAAAACCCAATTGAATTTCTTCTTTATTTAAGTTTTCAAAAGCATTTTTCATAAAATCAGGCGACGTAACTCTCATTCGATTTCCTAAAAATTCGTAATCAAGTTTATTGCTGCTAGCCGCTGCCCCCATAACAATTGCTTCCAGAATATTTGTTTTACCGGAACCGTTCGCTCCGATAATTACATTTATTCTTCCTAAATCAAAAGTTAAATCTTCAATTGATTTAAAATTTTTAATATTTACACTATCTATCATTTTTTCAATGAATTATATTTATTACAAAAATATAAATTTTCTTGTCAAAAAAAAACAACAAAAGAAGGTTTTGAACACTTTCTAACTATCAATTTTCAATTTCTAACTTTCATCTACGCAAGAACTAACCAATTTACCAAGCAAAGTAGCCTGAGTATGACTTTCGATTTTTACATCAACAAAACTGCCAATAAGCGATTTGTCTCCTTCAAAAATCACAACTTTGTTTTGAGAATTCCTACCATGCAACCTGTATTCACTTCGTTTTGATGTTCCTTCTACCAAAACTTCAAACGTTTTGCCAACATCTTTTTGGTTACTTTCCAACGACAAATCATTTTGCAATTCAATAATTTCTGCTAATCTTCTTGACTTATCTTCTTCTGAAACATCATCAGGCAAGTTTCTAGCTGCAAAAGTATTTGGACGAACAGAATATTTAAACATATAAGCATAAGCATATTTTACTTGTCGCATCAAATCAAGTGTTTGTTGATGATCTTCCTCTGTTTCGCCACAAAAACCGGAAATCATGTCTGTACTAATTGCACATTCAGGAATTATTCTGTGTATTGCTTCAATACGATTCAAATACCATTCTCTTGTGTAACCGCGTTTCATTGTTTCCAAAACTGCATTACTGCCTGACTGAACAGGTAAATGAATATATTTACATACATTTTCATAATTTGCAATGATATGTAGAACTTCATCTGTCATGTCTTGAGGATACGAAGTTGCAAAACGAACACGCATTCCGGGAACTTCTTTTGCAACCATTTCAAGCAAATTTGCAAATTTTATTTCTCCATCGTTCCAATTGTATTTATCAACATTTTGGCCAAGCAGAGTAACTTCTTTGTAACCATCATTTTTCATGTCGATAACCTCAGCAAGAATTG
Organism: Bacteroidales bacterium; assembly: GCA_016938685.1. Classification (GTDB taxonomy): domain Bacteria; phylum Bacteroidota; class Bacteroidia; order Bacteroidales; family JAFGUD01; genus JAFGUD01. The sequence continues at coordinate 11,492 of JAFGUD010000272.1, forward strand.
ATTTTGGATCGCGACTTCGTTCTCGCCCTCTGGTAAAAGGAACAATACAAAAAGCACACATATTGTTACAACCCCTTGATATTGAGACAAAACCACTAATTTTATTTTCATTATAACGAAAAGGCTTTATATCATCGTAAGTTTCTTGTTTAGAGAGAATTACATCAAGTTGGCGTTCTCCATTTTCAACATTTTCAAGAATTTCCGGCAAACGTTTATAAGTATCGGGTCCCATAACAAAATCCACAACATCTTGTTCATCAAGAAGTTGCTGTTTCATTCTTTGAGCCATACAACCTAAAACTCCAACTTTCAAAGTAGGTTTTACTCTTTTAGCACTTTTAAAAAAACCAAGTCTACCAATAATTCTTTGTTCTGCTTTATCTCTAACAGCACAAGTGTTAATCAACACTAAATCAGCTTGTTTATAATCATCTGTTAATTCAAATCCTTTGTTTTTCAGGATATTTGCAACAAGCTCACTATCAGCCACATTCATTTGGCAACCATAAGTTTCTATATAAAATTTTCTATTCATTTAATTAAAATTAGTCTGCAAAATAACTCAAATCCAACCAATAATACAACTATCAAATTCTTTTTGTTAATTTCAGGTATAATTTTAAATTTGTAAAGAACCGTTTTGATGTTTACAATGGAGAAAAAAATGAACCTTTGGAAAAAAATTTCTATTTTAGGAGTTTCTGATGAAATGCCTATTTACAAGCAAAAAAGCACAATCTTTTTCAATATTGTTATGCGTATTTCAATTATTGTAATGATTAGCATTGCTTTATTGATGATTTTTGTACTCAAATTAAAATATGTTCCAATAGGAATATTTGCCGGACTTCCACTTGTTGCACTTTCTCTATTTTTAAACTTAAAAGGAAAAGTTAATCTCTCAATTTTTATTACTTCACTTATTTTTCCAATTTATTTTACTTTTCTATCTGTTTTTTCAAAACTAAATGGCGAAGGATTAACTATAATTTACTCAATGGTTCCGCGTTTTGGAATTATTATTATGTCTGTAATTTCATTTGCTGTACTTGGTTTTGGCGACACCAAAAAAGCATTTTCAGGGGCAATTTTCGGTTTACTTATTCTTATCTTTTTCAATAAGATTCATGCTTTATTCGGCATTAATATCAAAAACTTTGAATATAATAAAGAAGACATTAACATTCTTATCATTGAACTTACAGCAATTTTTGTTTTTATAATTATGATTGTTAGTATTCTACAAAAAATCAATAATGAATATGAACAAATAGTAACAAAACAAAAGGAAGAACTTGAAGAAAAAAACATAGAAATAATCGCTCAAAAAGATGAAATAGAAACGCAAAGAGATAATGAACGTTTTCAAAAAGAAAAAATAGAGGTTCAAAACAAAGAAATTACCGATAGCATTAAATATGCAAGTAGAATTCAGAACGCTGCCTTACCATCACTTGATTTGATTAGCAATTTGTTTGAATTATTTGTATTTTTCAAACCAAGAGATATTGTTAGTGGCGATTTTTATTGGTTTAAAAAAACGGAATCCAAAACGATTGTAGTTGCAGCTGATTGCACAGGACACGGCGTTCCGGGAGCGTTTGTAAGTTTGTTGGGTATTTCATTTTTAAACGAAATTATTACTAAAAAAAATAATCTCAATTCAGACGAAATTGTAAATTTGCTTAGAGATAAAATTAAACATTCAATGCGACAAGACGAAGCCAATAGCGAACAAAAAGACGGCATGGATTTAGCCTTGTTTATAATTGATGAAAAGACATTAAATTTACAATTTACCGGCGCTCAAAATCCGCTTTATATTGTTCGTAAGAACATGAATAGTAGCGAATTAGATAAATTTGAGCAAAATAAAAAAATAAGAATATTTAAAGATAATAAACACCCTGAATATACTTTAATTGAATTAAAAGCAGACAGAATGCCTGTCGGTATTTACTTGATAGAAAAGGATTTCTCAAGAACTTATTTTCAATTAAAAAAAGAAGATATTATATATTCATTTTCTGATGGTTATATAGACCAATTTGGTGGCGAAAAGAACGAAAAATTCCTTTCGGCAAATTTCAAAAAACTACTTGTATGTATTGCTGAAAAACCTATTCATGCTCAAAAAATTATTTTAGACAGAAAATTTAAAGACTGGAAAGGAAATTTTGAGCAACTTGATGACGTTTTGGTAATTGGTTTAAAAATATAAGAATTTAACGATAAAAAAAAAGCCATATTATTTTGAAATAATATAGCTGTTTTTTTATTCTGTATTTGTCTATTCTTCGGTCTTGTTTACCAAGTGATATTTTGCAAACTTTTTACCAATTGTTTCTCCAATTTGAGTTTCTAATTTTTTTTGAGCTTTATAAAAAATAAGAAAATATAGTCCGAGAGGAATAATAATTCCTCCCAAAAACAAAATCAAAAAAGCAATAAAATTAGTTTTATCACTAGGAAATCCACCAACTAATCTGATATTTTTTTTACTAGAAATAACATAACAACCAACAAATTTATTTTTTTCTGCTAATAATTTATTCTTAGGCAACTCCCAAAATCTTATCTTTGGATACTCATTTACCAAATAAAACTTCAAATTTTCAAAACTAAATGAGTCCGATTTTATTTTAACTTTCATCATGCTAATACATTTAACTTATTTGTAATCAAACATTTATATAACGTTTATTAGTTCTTTTTTATTGCTTTAATTTGTATCAAAAATAATAAAATTCATATAAAAATAAAATGATTGTTATCAGTATTTTTTATTATCTCAACTTCTGTTAAATCAAACAATTATTTTATCGGAATAAAAACTAACTTTGCTTTCAAATCATTTAAAATGAAAATAATTCTTGTTAAACCCAGCATGGGTGAAATAATAAAAGGATATGATATCAATGAAGGTAGCATGGAACCGTTACAACTTGCTATTTTGGCTTCGTTGGCAAAAGACGACGATGAAGTAAAACTCTACGACGACCGAATAGAAAACGTTCCTTTTGACGAAAAAGCAGATTTTGTTGCAATTACGGTTGATTCTTTCAACGCCAGAAGAGCTTACGAAATTGCAACGGAATTTAGGAAAAGAGAAACAATAGTTATTTTGGGAGGTGTACACCCCACTCTACTCCCCGATGAAGCTGAAATGTATGCTGACGCAATTGTTGTGGGCGATGCAGAACCTGTTTGGAATGAGCTAATTTCAGACATCAAATCAAAAAAGCTCAAAAAACGTTATCAAGCTCCATTTGGAATACCACAAGCCGGATTATTTCCCCGTCGCGATATTTTCAAGGGCAAAAAATATTTACCATTTTCATTGGTTCAATATAGTCGCGGTTGCAAATATAACTGTTCGTTTTGTTCGGTTTCAAGTTTTTTTAAAAATTCTTATCAATGCCGTTCAATCAACGATGTTTTATATGAAATTGAAAAAGACAAGCTTAAAAATATTCTCTTTGTTGATGACAATTTGGTTACAGAAAAAAAGAATTTAAAAATTTTATTAAAAGAACTAATTCCAATGAAAATTCATTGGGCAAGTCAATCAAGTATTGACATGGTAAAAGATTTGGAAATGCTTGATTTAATGGCACAAAGCGGTTGTGTTGGTCATTTGGTGGGTTTTGAGTCCATAAATGTAAATACTCTAAAATGGTTTAATAAATCGGCTAATTTGAAGGATTTTAACAACTACAAAGAAGCTTTACAAATTTTCTGCGATTTCGGTTTTCTTACTTGGGCAAGTTTTATGATTGGAAATGATTTTGACGACCTTGAAACTATCGAAAAAACGGTTGAATTTGCTATAAAAAGTAAATTTACACTAGCTTTTTTTCATGTTTTACAACCTTATCCTGCAACAAAAATTTACGAACAATTTAAAGCCGAAGGCAGATTGCTATACGACGCTCACTGGTGGAATCATCCTGATTTTAAATACAATTCGGCTACTTTTATTCCTAAAAAAATTACTCCTGAAGAGTTAGCTAATGCAGCCGTAAAAGCGAATAAAGATTTTTATACATGGTCATCTATAGGCAAAAGAATGCTTGATACTAAAACTAATATGCGAAATCTGATTAATTTTTCGGTTTATACAAGATTTAATTATATTTTAAAGAAAACAAGCACTTAATAATTGATAGTTAATAGTTGATAGTTAATAAGTTAATAAGTTATAACTAATAATTGATAGTAAATTTTTAAAATAACACTATTTACATATTCACCGATTGAAAGATTTACACATTGATTGATTTACACATTGAAAGAAAGTCCTAAAATATTATTCACTTCTCCTTGGGGTTTGTATCCGAAAAAAAAACTTGAAGATGACCCGATTGATTATTTTTACTATCGTAACACGTTTAAACAGAATGTTTTTCAACTTCGTTCGTATCAAAGTTGGCATTCGTTACATTTTTTAGCTCAAAATGTTGAAATTCCGTCTGTTGTTCTTGAAAATCCTTCTGTAAAATCATTCAAGAAAGAGATTAAAAACACTCATTACCAAATAGTTGCAATTGGCTTTACTATTCCTTTTACCGTAAAAGTTCTGGAAATGGTTGAATGGCTAAAAAGCAATCATAAAAATATCGAGATTGTTTTGGGTGGCTACGGAACTGCTATTTTTAAAGAAGATTACAACATTTCGATTAAACTGAAAAACTTGGTTGATTACATCTGCTTTGGCGAAGGAGTAGAATTTATGAATCAAATAATTGATAAAAAATGTGGAATAAAAAAACTAAGCGAACTAAAACAAAATCTAATTCCTGCTGTTAATGGTGTTTTCAGAACAAAAATTAAACTTTTTGAACAAATAGTTGTTGTTGGCGGACTTGGATGCGTTTACGGTTGTTCATTTTGTGCAACAGCTGCTCAATTTAACCAAAAATACATACCGCTATTTACAGGAAGAAAACTTGTTGAAGTGCTTGAAAATCAACATAAAATTCACCCTAAAATTCAGTCAGTTGTAATTTATGAAGAAGATTTTTTAGTAAATAAAAAAGTTGTTTTAGAGTTTATTGAACATTTTTCGCGATCTGAATTAAGTAAAATTCCTTTTTTATTAACCGTTTTTGCCTCTGAAAAATCGATAAAAAAATATTCTATTGAGGAACTTATAAAATGTGGAATCGGAACAATATTTATTGGTGTTGAATCATTATCAGAAAATGTGCTTAATGCTGAAACCTTAAAAAAACGGACAGGCAATATTGAAAATTTGTTCAAAGAACTTCACAACAATGGAATAAATACACTTGGCTCATTAGTAATTGGTTGGGATAGTCAGGATTTTGAAACTCTACAAGCAGATTCTGAACGTTTTATCAAAATGAACCCAACTTTTTATCAGGTTGTTCCTCTTCAAATTGCTCCCGGATTAAAACTTTGGGACGAAATGAAAGAACAAAATAGAATAATAGAAAATTATGATTTTAAAAACAACAGCATTGTTGATTTCAATTTTAGAATTAAAAATTATTCAAGAGAAAATGCACTAAAAATTTTCTTTTCAACTTACAAAAAATTAGCACAAAATGGAGGTCCTTGGCCTTTTAGAATTTTCGAGAATACAATAAATGGGTACTTAAATCTACAAAATTCTGAAAACGAAATACATTTGAATAGAGCAAAAATCTACAAATCAATGTTAATGCCTATGGGAATTTTAGCATTTAGTTCACGAGCATTTTTTCATAATAAAAATTTCAGAAAAAAATGGAGAATAACTATGAAGCAATTTTACAAAAATTTTATAATTAAATTTCTTCAAAGTGCAATTCTCTCTCCATTTGTAATTATTTTATTATCAACAACTTACATATTTAGCAATCTAACATTTTTTTTAAAACCAAACGGAGATCAGCCTCAAAAAACCAGAGTAGAATACGAAAAAGAAGTGTAAAAACTTGATGTTTTGTTAATATTTCTACTTTTGCTACTCTTATAAATTATTGAAAATATTTCTAGTCAAAAGACATGAGAAATTTACCATTTACACATCATACTATCTCAGCGATAAAAATAAATAATCAACGAAAAAAACACTACTCATCGCTAACAAACGGAAAATCAAGGTTTATTTCTAATACTTTGAAATTCTGTTCTGTTCTTATGATTCCATTTACATTAATAATTGACTTGTATAGTAAAAAATTCAACAAATTTGAGTTAAAAATACTTGAAAATGATTTCATTCAATTATCTGAAATAAATATTGAGAACAAACCAATTGAAAGACAAAATATTATAAGTGAAGCTGATTATATTAAAGTAAATAAACTCAGAAAAGAGTATTTAAAAACCATAAAACAACAACTAAAACAAAAAAAACTGATTGAATTATGCGAAAATTCAGCGAAATTCATTCGACAAATAGAAATGATTGAAAAGGAAGGAAATTGCAACATTCCAATGACAAAACATATAGCTGAATCAATTGGTTTTAATGCCTTACATGGAATAGAATACAGCAATAGAAGTTTTAAAAAAACACTAAACTTTACAATTTTTATAGAAAAATTTCAATTACTTGGATTATATAATTCGTTAAGACTTATAGATAAAAGATGTCAATTATTTTTTCAATCAGGCGTTGGTATTGTATTAAATGACATTCCATCAATACCATTTTTGAAAGAATGGGAAGATTATTTATCTGAAAACAAATAACATATTACACTCCCGATAAAATATCCTGAATAATTGGTTTTAAGCCAGAAAAGAAAAACTCCACAGCAATAACCATTACAATAAGTCCCATCAAACGCATAAGAACTTTATTTCCGGTTTCGCCCAAAACTTTTATTATTTTAGTTGAACTAGCAAGAATTATATAAATCAACAAAAAAGTAACAATTATAACTCCAACCAAGACTAATTTTAGCACAATAGTATTTGCATCATTCATAAAAACAATGGCATTTGTAATTGCTCCCGGACCTGTAATCATAGGAATAGCAAGCGGTGTAATTGAAATATCATCGGAATATTCCTTAACTTCATTTTTAGAAATTTTTGTTTTGGTTAATCTGGCTTGAAGCATGTCGAATCCAACAAGGAAAAAGATAATTCCGCCAACTACACGGAAACTGTTTACAGAAATTCCGAAAAATTTAAACAAAAATTCTCCCAAAAAAGCAAATCCCAGTAAAATTGCAAAAGCAATAATAACAGCTTTCAATGCTGTTTTTCTTCTTTCGACAACAGTAAAACTGTTTGTCATTGTCATAAAAACAGGTAAAATTCCAATTGGGTTCAGAATAGTAAAAAAAGCAGTGAACCACAAAACTCCAAATGTAAAATATTCGTGCATTGTTTTTAGTTAATTCATTTCTATATTTCAGTCAAAAATTCAATTGTGTTAATACCATCTTCATAGTCAAATAGTTCCGGAATCTGAGATGTGCCAAAATCAAGTACATTTTCAGCAATTTGCTTTTCGTTAGAAACTATACATTGAAGTGCATTTTGCTGATTTTCAATATATTTTGAAACAATTTCCAAATCTTCGTAATATTCATAGTGCAAAACAGAAACTGGCGAAGCCAAAGAAAAATCAGGTTTTATAATAAAAAATCCGTTTTCCAGAAAATCAACTCGGTTCATTAGAAAAATAGCACGATTGTAGTCATAATTATTTGCATATTTATTATGATTGAACAAATCTCTGTGCTTATAAATAGCTTCAAAAAGAAAATCAAACTTATAATTTTTGGGAACAAAAACTTTCGAAATATTTCGGCAACCTAAACCAAAATACAAAAGCATGTCGTCTGCTAAATTTTCAAGATCTTGCTTAGATTCGTTTCCGTTCAAAACAGCCAAAGAGTTTCTGCTAGTTCTAATAATATGTGGTACTTTTGAAAAATAATACTCAAAATATCGAGCAGAATTATTTGAACCTGTTGCAATCACAGCATTGTAATTTTCAAGTTTACCGCTCAAAAAAGTTATTTTGTCAGAAAATTTCGGTTCAATTTTAACAAGAATTTCTGCAATTTTTTTGGGTAAATGTTCATCTTTTGAAGAGATTTTTCCAACAAAATGATGTCCTGCTAAAAGAACTGAAACAAAGTCGTGAAACCCAACTAATGCAATGTTTCCGGCCATTATCACCCCTACTCTTTTGCTTGTAATATTATCAATTTTTTCAGCATAAGGTAAAATCCAACTATCAATTTTTTCTTTGGTCATTACCAATGCCAAGGATTTAAGCTGATTTCTTACAAAAGGCTCAATAAACCATGGGTTGTAGATTTTTAACGTTTTAATCAGTTCATTTAGGGAATGATATTCGTTAATTAGGTTTCTGTCAATATTGTCTATATCTTCATTTGCAGTTGCAAGCATAAAATCAGCCAGTTTTGCAAATGCTAAAACCCTTTCATTCAAAGTCATAATGGTATTTTTTGCTAAATAATGGCTCTGGTTTAAATTGACGATGGTATTTCAATTATTTCAAAGTAATGTTTTTCTATGCTTTTAAAGCGTTTCCAACTA
>JAFGUD010000273.1 GCA_016938685.1 Bacteroidales bacterium
CGTTGGCGGTAATTTTAAAAAGACAAAATGACTGAGTGGAAACATAAAAAAACTGTACCAGACGGAGAAAAGTGTAAATTAAATGGAATAAACGTTTGGGATTATAAATGGACTCCGACACAAAATACAATTATCGTAAAAGACCCTTTATACAAACAAGACCACAAAATGCAGATTTTTGAGATTAAAACAGATAATAAAACAGTCACGTTTGCAGCTGGCGAATTTTCAAATGGAGTTTGGGGATTTTACCAAGAAAAAAATAAATGGTTTTGAATTATATAAAAATGAGAACCTAAAAAATACTAAACAATGGAATTTGACATTACACATCTTGACAAAACGCAACTAATTCAAACACTATTTGCTCATTCTGCCCCACTTAATTTAGGAAAAGCAGAATATGATGTAAGAAAAGCAAGAGGTGAAAATGTAATTGGACTCACAGATGAAGAATGTGAAATGATTTTATTCGAACTTAATCACTTTCAGGATGGAGGACTAGGAATTCTTGATTACCACAAAGGCAAACCAATGAAACTAATATTTGACAAAAAAAGAAATGGAAGAATATTAGTTGATTCGAGTAAATATGATGCTAGAAATGGAAAATACAGATTCTTTGAAGCAATGCTTAACATATTTTCACTTGACGAAATTCTAATAACAAAAAAAGGGTTCAGACAGTATGTTTTAGTTGAACTCCCAAAACATCTAATAAGACCAAAAGAACAAGAAAATATTTTTAAAAACTTGATTAAACACACAATACAAAAGGAAAATGAATACGGAAAATACTGGGCAATTGATGAAACCAATGTTTCCTACATATCTCCTTTTTTAAAATCGCTATTATCAAAATAAAAACATGCTAAACCAAGTAAAAAGTGACTAAAAGAGAATTTTTATTAAAAGTCCCCGATATTATTGACCACAAAGTTTGGGGATATGCAGAACTTGAAATTGTTGTTGATTCAAGAGAACAAAAAGGAGTTTGCTACAGACACAAAGATAAAACTACAAGTTGTGGAACTTACGGTTCAACATGGACTGAAGTTTTTGAAAGTTTAAACAAACATCTGATTAATGAAGGATATGTAAAATAAAAAACTACCGCCAACAAAGTACATATTGCAGGGCGGGGTTTGGTGGTACGCCAACTGCGGATTCTCGTTTCGCAGTTCCGTGTCCTTCGGACAGGAACGC
>JAFGUD010000274.1 GCA_016938685.1 Bacteroidales bacterium
AACATCTACTTCAATGGTGATGGTTGTGGCGTCGATTCCAAAAACTGCACTTCCGAAGGTTTTTACTAACATAGAAACCGGGGATTTTTGTTTGTTCCTAAAAATAAGGAAATAAATTGAAAAGAAAAAGAGTGGTTATGGATTGAAGAAATGGGGCAGTTTTCGCGAATTCATCGAATGAATACGACAAAATAGCGTGAATTTGTCGAGTAAATCCAATGAATTAGCGCGAATTCATCGAATAAAATTATATATTTGTATCAAAAGCAAATAAATATGATTGCGAGAACGATTAAGGAGCAAATTGTTGACAGGCTTTTTGAATCAGAGAAGATAATTGTTTTATACGGGGCCAGACAAGTTGGGAAAACAACATTAATAAAAAACATTTTAAAAAACCGTTCAGAAAAGATTTTGGAAATAAATGCAGATGAAAAAAGATATCAGGACGTGTTGTCCAGTCAGGATTTAAATCAACTGCAACGGCTGGTTTCAGGATATGAACTTGTTTTTATTGATGAGGCACAAAGAATACCAAATATTGGGTTAACCCTGAAAATTATTCATGATAACATTCCTGAATTAAAAATTATTGCTACTGGCTCTTCATCTTTCGAACTGGCCAATAAAATAAGTGAACCTCTCACCGGAAGGACTTGGACATACACGCTTTATCCAATATCGTTGCTGGAATGGAAAGAGTTGTTGAATCCTTTTGAAATAGACCAAAAAATAACTGAGTTTCTAACTTTTGGTATGTATCCTGAAGTTTTTAGTTACAAAAATGATTTGGATAAAATGGATTATTTAAAAGAACTAATTAATTCATTTTTATATAAAGATCTGTTGGATTTAAATCAGTTAAAAAACGCAACAAAAATATACGATCTGTTAAAATTGCTGGCATATCAAATTGGTTCACCGGTCTCCTACAGCGAACTGGGAAGACAACTTGGAATGAGTACCGATACTGTTATTTCATATATTGATTTGCTGGAAAAGGTTTTTGTAATTTTCCGGCTTTCAGGGTTTAGCAAAAATCTGAGAAAAGAAGTAACAAAAAATAAAAAAGTTTTCTTTTATGATGTAGGTGTCAGAAATGCAATTATTGAAAATTTTTCAAACCCGGCAGGAAGACCGGATATAGGCGCTCTTTGGGAGAATTTTATTATTGTTGAAAGAATAAAAAGGAACATGTATTTACGCGCACATCGTAACGCTTATTTTTGGAGGACATACACCGGAGCGGAACTTGATTTTGTGGAACAGGGCGACGGAAAACTTTCAGGTTATGAAATAAAATGGCAGAATAAAAAGGCGAAGGTGCCTAAAACGTGGTTGGAAACTTATCAGGAATCTAGTTTTAAAATTGTCAACATCGGAAATTACCAGGATTTTTGTTGTCGCTAGTAAAGTCTTTTTCGTTTCACCAGGTACGAAAGTAAAACCTGCTGAAAATCCCTGTTGATATCTGCTTCAGCCAAATCAATTTGATACTGGCCGCATTTTGCTTTTAAATCTTCAAAGTAGGAATTTACCGAGGAAACATATTGTTTTTTAACTTCCCACGGGTTTAATTTTACAGCATGCCCGCTTTCCAGGTCAATAAATTTGTGTGGCCGGTTACTGAATCCGAATTCTCTTTCAAGTGTATGATCTGTAACGTGGAAGAGAATTACTTCGTGTTTGTTGTACCGCAAATGCTGAAGGGCAGTAAAAAGCTCATCGGTTTTCTGGTT
>JAFGUD010000005.1 GCA_016938685.1 Bacteroidales bacterium
AACGTCATTTAAAAAGAAAGAAAGATATACAATTTAAATATAGAAAACAGATTTAAAATCAAAAAACTTTAAGTTCGTAAAGTAGAAGTAATGATTTTAATTTTTATAGTACTTTGTATATCCGCGACGAAAAATCAAAATTATGAAATATATTAGTTTAATTATTCTCCTTTTTTTGCTCGTTTTTAAGCCTGCAATATCAAATGATGGAGCTTTTTATGCAAGAGGAAATCAGCTTATTCCAATAGTTGAAACCGATATTTCTGTTGCCAAAGAAGTTTTGACAATAAAAAGAATATCAGAATATTTAGTTGAAATTACGGTATTGTATGAGTTTTACAATCCCGGAGAAGCAAAGAACGTACTTGTTGGTTTTGAGGCAATGTCGCCCGACGGAGATGTTGACGGTACTCCAAAAAATGGACAACATCCTTACATGGCAGATTTTACTGTAATGTTAAATTCAAAAAATTTGCCGTACAAAGTTGCAATTGTCAAAGACAGTGTTTATTATGAAAATGGGCATTTCAAATCACTGACCGAAAAAGAAGCCATGGGCAAGAATTTTGACGCGAATTATCCAGAATTTTACTATGTTTATTACTTTGATGCTCATTTTGAAAAAGGGCAAAATATTTTGAAGCACACATACAGATTTGAGTTATCAGGCTCAGTTGATTTTGATTATACACTCAGTTATGTTCTTACAGCTGCTAACCGCTGGGCAAATAATCAAATTGACGATTTTATCCTAAGAATTGACATGGGAGATTTTCAGGATTTTTATATTGCCAAAAATTTCTTTGAAAAAGCTGACGACTGGAAAATGTCGGGAGAAGGCATTATTTCTGAGCAAAATGACAAAACTCCTTATTTTTTGCAGTATTTCGGAACTTATGCACATTTTATTGTACGCGATGGAATTGTTGTTTTTCAAAAAAAAGATTTTCATCCCGAAGGTGAATTATCAATTCTATCAGCACCAAACATATTCTTTGGCTCACAATTTAACTCAGAAAAAGATGAATTACCTTTTTCAATAAAAAACTCTGAATACATTACTAAATGCGAAAATGAAATATCAAAAAAAATCTTAAGGAATTTGCCCTTTGCAAGAAGAGGATATGTTTTTAAAAATCATGATATTCAGTCATATTACGAAAAAATGGAGTGGTATATGCCTGATAAAAATTATTCCGCAACAACAAATAGTCTGACTCCGGAAGAAGTAGAATGGATAAATGAAATTGATAACGTAGAGTAACCTCTTTTAAGTTGTGATTTTTTTTGTTTAAGATTATATCTTAAATGCTAAATATCAGTAGGTTATAACTTGTTTTTTGTATTTGTAAGTTACAAATTTACTTGTATTTGTTGATTTAAGCTTGCCCAGTAAGGGGCTAAACTTAAACCAAATATTTATGTTGTCTTTTAGTTTCAATAGTTCGTTAATTTTTTTTATAAATACCTGAAAATCAATGAAATTATTGAAAAAAAAGTGTTAAAAAATTTGGTTAAGTGCCT
>JAFGUD010000275.1 GCA_016938685.1 Bacteroidales bacterium
ATTAAAAACCCTTTTGATGACCTGGATATATAACATACAAAAGCTACACATATCACTCCCCAAATGGAAATATAAGATAACTTTGGGGTACAGACAACAGAGTTATGCCCAAGCTTGAAAACGCAACCATTATGAACAAAATATCATCATACTTAAAGTAAATCAAACTTAAAAAACCAAGACATGAAAAATCTTTTTTTAGTGGGTCTTTTATTGATTATTGCAATAAGCTGCGACAAGGAAACTATTGAAAAACCACCGATTGATGGTATTTGGGTTGAAACAATTTATAAGTCAGACACATTGGTTTTCGACAGTGGGTCTGAACTTTTTAATTTAAATCGGGGTGGAGAAAATTTAACATTACAAGCTCGTTCCAGACCTTATGCTTATGAGTTGGGAAAAGATAGTATTTCTGTAAGTTGGCTTTTTTCAAGTGCCACTTTTGGTAGTTTAAAATACTATTTTGACTTAAACGAAGAAAAAGAACAAATGAAAATTGGAAACTTCTATGTTGACAGTTTGGGTGTAAATGAAATACTAATTTTTTCAAGAATAAATTGAAAAGACAGAATATAATTAACCAATTGAAAAATAATAAAAGCCAGGGCATAACAAATTGCAAATTGCATTGCGGGTGCAGTGGTGTGCGTTGTCTTTGTTCCTTTCTTGACCGTCTTCGTCCTGCGGACGCTGACGCTCTGCGAAATCCGCAACGACAACTTGCAAGTGACCGTTATGCCCAAGCTTGAAAAACAGCCAATGAGAACTAAACTTTAATACTTTTTAAAGAGATTATGGAAATTATTCTAACAGCAATACTAATAGGAGTTTTATTATTGACAGGAATGACTCTTACATTGATTGGCATACATAAAGATGTGTATAAAAAACCGCCACAATATAATACGCAACTTCATAGAAGTGAACATATTTTCAACTACCCCATTTGGATGCAAAAACTTAAATATTATTACACTATTCTAGGAGTTTTTGGGTTCTTTGCATTATTTTTTACTCCAATAACTTTACTGATTGACGCAGATACAAACAAAAATCAAGTTTTAATATTCATAATTTCTTGTTTCATCGTTTTCATAGAATATATTTTATATAAAGGTTATGACACGTTTGCTAAAGAATTGAGAATTAATAAGTATAAGAAAAAATTAGAGGAAATTGAATTTGAAAAAGCCAGTATGAGCGATTACGAATATAATATTGCAAAAGAAAGAATATTAAGATTTAAATCTTAACCTTAAAAGTTGGTAATGATTTTACAGAAAAAAACATTGGAGCGACTTCGAGACCTAATTAACGAAGAAACCGAATACAGGAAAGGACATGAACTGGTTGCATTTTTCAACGAGTTAGGATTTAAAGACTCTTATGGACAAGGATTTCCATCTAGATGGGTTTACACAGATTCAAGACTAGAAAAAATAAATGGAACCCCAAACCTTGACAAATGCATAAAAAAGGTTTTCGCCCCTGTAAATTTTGTTGGGCGAATAGATGTTCTTGACAAACTCATTTCCGACTTTAATCAGTTTCTTGTATTTGACGACTGGCAAGTAAAAAGAACTGGAAAAGAAATAACGTTTGCCAAGGCTGGGAAAATTGACTTTGAACAGCAGAAAAGTGAAGTTAAAGAAGATGACTTTTTAAACCGGGAGTTTTCAGATATTTCAATTGAAAAGATTGGTCTTGATGGGACAATATCAGACGTTTTGGATAGTAGATTTGACGAGATTCAAAAATGTTTTAGAGCAAAATCTTGGCTTTCTGTAATTATTATGACTGGTAGTACGTTAGAAGGGTTGTTGTTAGGAGTAGCTTTAACAAATCCACAATTATTCAATACTTCAAATGCTTCACCAAAAACAAAAGAGGGAAAAGTCAAACAATTTCATTTATGGACACTTAGTAATTTCATTGATGTTGCAGCTGAAATTGGACTGCTAAAAGAAGATGTTAAAAAATTTAGTCACGCTCTTCGAGATTTTAGAAATTACATCCATCCCTTTGAGCAAATGAGTATTAGATTCTATCCTGACGAAAAAACGGCAAAAATTTGTTTACAAGTTTTAAATGCTGCAATATATCAAATGACAAAAAATAAAAAATGAATAAAAGCCAGGGCATAATCGAGTAGACTGCCCCGCCAGTGAGCACTGACGGGGAGAGCCTCTCACACCACTGTACGTACGGGTCTCGTATACAGCGGTTCA
>JAFGUD010000276.1 GCA_016938685.1 Bacteroidales bacterium
AAAATGCATGTATATGTTATGTACAAATGTTTAACGCAATAGTATGTTAGATTTTACAACTCTTTCGACCCCTCGTTTCCGCTACGCTCAAACGAGGGGGAGGTGGGGATTTGCTTGCAATATTAATTATAAACAATATTAACAAACACAGCATCAAAACACAAACAATTCATTTTTCAAGTGTTAAAAAAACAACTATTATGCGTAATTATCAAGCAAATATAGAAAAAAAGTTATTGCATTTTGGAATAATAACAAAACATAATAGTTATTTCATCCCTACTTACCCCTCGTTTCCGCTACGCTCAAAGGGGGAGGTGGGTAAAATCTCTTTTTTTCACTTGCAAACACACACTCCATATTCAATTTTTCAAGTGCAATATGAAACCCTCCTATTCATACAAACAGGTCAATGAATTTAAATTTCCCTATCTTTTTTGTCATAAACATTTTATCAATCTATGAAGCCGTTGTTTTTATTAATTCATATGTTTTGTACCAGTAGTAGAATGATGATTTATCCGGTTGCCGCTTTAATCGGTTCAGAAAATTCCAATCCGGATTTTCAATATTCAAATCTTTAATATCTTGTCCTTCATAGTAAGATATAGGGGTCATGTCATTTACTAATATTTTGGTTGCCAAATAGGCTATCCGAGCAGATGCCGGTACCGCATCATCAATTCTAAAATTCCCAGACATTAAATATCCGGTACCAAATGCAATTATTCCTTTTTGTATTTGTGTAAACTTTGCTTTTTCTTCTGTTGTTCCTCTTTCTCTTTTTGTGAGAATTAAACATGTATCAATAGTGTCTTGAAGGACTATCTCGGGTGTTAAACCTGGGTGTGATTTTTTTCTATATTCTATTTCATGTTTAGCGAAAAATTGAAAACTTTTGGCAACTACTTCCAAAGAAGAAATTTTCTCAAACAGTTTACTTAAATCATAAAGTTGTTTACAAATTTCCATTGTAGCAAGTTGACCACCTTTTTCATAAGGAATACCAATTGTATTTGGTGCAAATGCAGTTAACTTGTCCCCTGTAATTGCATCAATTGTTGGTACCGTAACCATAGTTTTATCTTCGGTTTCAATCCACCTGGCTTTTACCTCTTTATCTGTTACTTCTGGGTAGAGAGAATCTTCAATAAGAATATCTAAAAGTACGGTACCGGCATACGCCCCTTTTATTGAAGATTCATAAGCAAATGTGTAATGCGCTTTTGGCACTCCCGGTTTGTAACTTCTGTGTTCATTAAGTTCAAAACCGGTAAACCTTGACGATTCAATTACTTTTGTCAATATAGCTTCAAGTTTTTCTTTATTGGTATTTGAAATGATATCAATGTCGATAGAAAATCGATTTCCTTCTTCTAAAAGCAAAACCAGACTGGTACCGCCCTTAAAAGTGAATTTTAATCCATTTTGCTGAAGTTGTTCCAATAAATGCAATGCATAAATCATTTTTTCTAAAATGATTACATCAATTTTTTTGTGTGCAGCCTGTCGTTTAAAGGATTGCAGCCATTCTTCAGTAAAACATTTCTCTTTAAACATCTAAAATACCTTTTACTAAATAATTCATGTTATTATTTAAAAACAACTTTATATCATTGTCTCTTTCTCGTCTTTTTGCATAACTCAATAGCTTTGTAAAATTAATATCATAGCTCTTTAATGCATTTTCAAAAATGTGAATCAATTCCGAGCCTTGCGAATAATAAAAAAGTTTATCCTCTGAAAAAATGTCAACTAATATTTTTTCCAGGAAAGGTGTATAAAATTTTAATTTCTTTTCTGTCTGTTTGCCAATAGGAGAACGGGTTACCAGTTTTTTAATCACAATAGGTTGAGAGCTTTCTGCTACATATAAATTAATAGCCTTTTCATCTGGCGTTAGAAAGACTTCTGCTTTATACGTTTCTTTTAGCTCGTAGAAAAAGGAATCTAAAAAGTCTTTTTCTGTTTCAATTATAATAATCTTTTTACTAGCCTGATGTTGAGAAAATTCATTTAACCAATTAGTTTCCCAAATGCAATATTTTACATCTTCGAATCTATCATTGATTTTCTTAGCGAGTTTTATTAAA
>JAFGUD010000277.1 GCA_016938685.1 Bacteroidales bacterium
AATTGCTAAATTTGACCTCAAGCCCGAAGATGTTGGATTTAACTTAAACTCTGATTTTTAACGAGTTAAATTTTACGTTAGTTGGAACTAATTGTCTTATTCTGTTTTCAGAATCGGGCAACTTTTTAATTTGTTCTTTACTCAACAAATAAGCATAAATGCTTTCTTCAATCATATAATCTACCACTTCGCGAGGTGTATAGTACGAGCCGGTTGCTCTTCGTGCGGTTGTACTCGATTCGGGATTATAGCAAGCCAATAGGTTTTCAAAAACATTTCCGAGCAATTCGGGGTCGAGGGCTATTTCTTGTTCGAGAGGTGTATTTTCTTCAATAGTAAATTTGTAATCGTTCAGGATATTAATCAATCCTCTTACTTTGGTATTTCTTTTAGGTGCGGAATCATAAATGTTGCTTAAATCTACATTTCGTTCTTTACCGAAAAAAATGTAATCAGGAACTTTTAGTTCATTCTCCCTACCTTTTGAGCGTGGGTCGTTGGGGTCGGGGTCGGTGAACCAATCCACATATACTCTGCCTTTATTATTTTTCAGGTCAAAATCTAAATTGTCAAATAAACCACCATTTAAAAATGGTATATCTGCAAATAATTCTTTTACAGCTAAATCAGAATTTTTAAACAGACTTTTATACCTGAAACGCAATTCACCGAATGTATTTCGGTTCTGTTGTGAAAAATCACGTTGATTAGAATCAATATCGGTGTTTAAGCAAGTAAAGAATAAGTTTTGCAATACTGCTTTGTAAAAATTACTATCTCGTTTGTCTGTGTTATTTAAAATCCTCTCATCTAAATATTCCTTGCGGAAAGTTCTGTTCTTAATTAATTTACGTTCTTTTACGAACCAAACAAAAATTATTCGGGTTAAAAGTCTTATGAAGGAAATTTGATTAAACTGCTTCTCTTCCAAACTGTTTTTTTCGGGGTGTTTTTCCGATAGAGGGAACAAAGCATTACCTTTTTCGTATTCAATTTCTGTAACCCAGAAATACCAATCGGCAATTTCCTCAAAAAATCTGTTGTTCAGTTTGTCAATACTGAAAACTTCCTGCCAAGACTGATAAAGTTGTTCAAACGAAACAAATAACTGAGCCGTAAGTACTTCCTGCTTTTTAATGGAAAGTTCTTGTAATATTCTTAAATGTGCAGAATGGGTTTCATGCTCTCGTACATCAATATCTTTCAATATGGAAACCTTACCGAGTTTTTCTCCTTCTTTTTTTATTTTATAATTTAACCTTTCGGTAGTTGTAAGGGCAATATAATGTTGATACTTAACAAGTAGTATAACAGGATTGGTTTGACTAATACGATTAAAAGCACGGACAAGTAATGTTAAAGCGGTTCGGCTCGGCAACCTATCGTTATTCCAATTTAGTTCAATACCAAATACAAGAAAACCCTCCCTGTCTTTTTCAACAGATTCCCGCAATGAAATTTTCTTTTCGCTATCTCTAAAAATGCTATCATCAACAATACTGAAAAAATAGACATTATCAATAGCTTGAAAAATATCTATTTCGGGTTTATAGTAGTTTCCAAGTATACTACGGTAATCTATTGCAGATGCTGTATTGCTGTTTATTGGAACTCCAAGATAATTAAACAATTGTTCACCTGCTTCAAACAGGGTTTTATTAAGAAAATAATTCAAATTCATAATTTATTTTTTTATGAAACAGCAAACCAAACAATTAAATCTCAGTTGTCGGTTTTATATATTTTTTCCAAATAGCTGTCTTCTTTTTTTGTTGTTAATTTTTTCAAGCTACTGCCTTTTAATAAATCTGCGATTTCAGATGTAATTTCAGGATTGATTCTTTTCTGCATCCATTTTTCAATAAGACCTTTAAATAAAGTGAGTTCGCTCTCGCTACCTTGTTCTATATTATCGGGCACATACCTATCCAGTTTTTTATGCTCTTTCAAAAATTTCAGCGCATCAAAGTTATTTAAAATGTATTTATCATCCGATTTTCTGTCGGCATAAATCAGGTTTAATTTTTCGTAATTAAAATCGGTTGCATTTGTCGGATTTTGTGGGTAGCCAATTAAAGCAAGCAAACCACCGTTATACTTTTGCTTTAAATCATCAATGAGTTTGAAACCAGAAAAAACACCTTTGGGAATTTTTTCGAGCTGTTCTTTATATTGGTCGAGAAATTCACGTAATTCCATGCGGAAATCTTCCAAAGATAAATCGCTTAAAGAAAAGTTTTCTTCGCCATTTTCAATATCCTTCCATGATGTTTTTAATTGTTTCAGCATACGTTCTGTTTGCTCTGAAATAAGCGGGTTTTCTTTTATTCTTTCTTCTAATTCTTTTGTAAATATCGGAATTTCAGCACCTACAATAGTCATTAATGCCAATCGGTTTTCAACTCGGTTTTTTAAATTTAAGTAACCTTCTATATTTTTTGAAGGCCAATAATTAACACCTTGTATTTCTTTATTTGGCGAACCGATTCGGTCTATACGTCCAAGACGCTGAATTAGCCTGACAGGATTCCAATGAATATCATAATTTATTACCATATCTGCATCTTGCAAGTTTTGTCCTTCGCTCAGGCAGTCGGTTGCAATCAGAATTTCAATTGTTTCGTTTAGCTTTTTCGTTGTCTTTGTATCATTCTTTTTTATTAATTTCTGCCATTGTTCAAAAGTTACTTTTTTGTAGTCTTCAATATTATTGCTTTTATATAATTCTGTCCAATCTTGTTCTTTAAACAATTTAGTGTATGGTGCAAAACGCTCTAATATTGGCTCAAAACCACGTTTGGGTTCAATGCTGTATTCGCATTTATGCTTTTGCCCTGTAACAAGTGCCAGTTTCTTAAAACCTCGTTTTTACAATTCGTTGTATAAATAATTTGCAGTATCGGCAAAAACAGTAAACAAAACAATTTTCTTATTTTTCTGTTTTTGCTTTTCTGAAATAATTTGCATTAAACTTTCCAGTTTTTTGTCATGACTCTCTCTTGGTGATGTTTCTGTTGAAATTTGTTTTTCTAAAATATTAAGATTACTTGCTAATACAGAAAGTAGATTAATATCTTGTTTCAAATGAGTAATAAAATCTACTTTATGTATAATTTCTGAAAGATGAATAGGATTTTTTTTGCCGAGAGTGTTACCAATTGGGTTTTGAATTGCTTTACCGCTATTTTCAAAATAGGTAAGTATTTTAAACTCTTCGTTTTCTCCTATTTCATCAGAAATATTGTTTTCTATTTCTGCCAGCATTTCATTGATAGATTTTTCACTATCCGATTGGAAATTCTCAATCTTATTTAAAGCATTTAAGTGATGTTTTAGAATATAATCAACTGTACTTTTGAATGAAAACCATGACGATTCCATTCGTTTAACCATTAAAATATACATCATTTTAACCAAAAAACCTTCACGTGCCTGATTGTCTTCAAGTATGCTCTGAGGTTTTGCTTTTCCTGTGTAATGTGTTGGTTTATATGCAGTAAGGTTTACTTCAAGTAATTTCAGTATTTCATCAAATGTTTTAAGATTTCCTATATTATCAATTGGAACAAATTGATTATCCGGCTCTTTTTGTTGCGGGAAATCAAGTTGCTCATTTTCGCCTACCATTTTAGTTTTGTTGCTTTCAATCATTTTTCGAGTACGGGCAACAATCAGCTCATCAGTAAGTTCAAAGAACTCCTGTTGCAATTTTGCAATCAAGGTGCTAATTTTTCGACTTTCGGTTAGTTGCCATTCGTTAAAGTCTTTTTGAGCATTAGAAAATAATGAATGCAAACTACGTATTTCAAATTTACTGTTTTCAAAGCCTTTATCTTCACCGCGAACCATTAGTTTAAATTGGTTTCGTATATCTGTAAGTTGGTTGTTAATTGGTGTTGCAGATAAAAGTAAAATTTTCACATCTTTATTTTGTTGCAGTATATTCTCAACCAGATAATTATATCGTTGCGATTTATCATTTCGCAGATTATGGCTTTCGTCTAAAACAACCAATAGTTTAGCATTACGTTGAAAATATCTTAGTTTAAAATCTTCGTATTTATCAAGACGGTGAGAATCATCAGGATTTAATTGCAAATCAGTATGATGCCTAACTAAAAAATGAAAACGGTCGTAATCGAAAAGACTTCCTTTTGATACTCTATATCTGTCCCAATTTTCTCTAAGTTTTTTTGGTGCAACAACCAAGGTGTTAAAACCTTGTAGTTCAAAAAATTTCATTACCGCAAGGGCTTGCCAAGTTTTACCAAGACCAACAGCATCAGCAAGTATAGCACCTCCAAATTGTTGCAACATACGTATTAAACTTAATACTCCCTTTTTTTGAAACGGATACAGCTTGTTGTAAACTATTGTTTCTTCAAGATGTTTTACATTTTCCCGATAAATGTCGCTGTCTTCAATATCTGTTATGTCCTTTTTGAAAAGTTCATAAAGTACTTTGTAATAAAGTTCTTCTGGTGTATAGGTTTTAAAAAAATTTGTACTATAATCTATAAGAAATTGTTTCACTTCAATTTCTATTCGTTTTTTATTTTTATCCTGTTCTGGATTGTCAATTGTTGTTTTATCTGTCGTATCGCTGCTTTCCCACAATTTTTTAAACCAATTTTGTAATTTTTCGTAATCAGAATTTAGTCCTGTATCAGCTTGATTTAGTTCAATATTTGCATATTGGCTGTTTCTATCTATTTTTAAACCAGCGTGTGTTAAATTTGAACTTCCAATAATAAAATAATTATCTCTATCCTCATTATCAGGCGATTTATAAATATATGTTATTGCATGACAGAGTTTGTTTTTAACAGTTTTGATTTCAACCTTCTCTTGCTTTATAAATTCAACTGCCTTTTTTGCCTCCTGCGTCAGTTTAAAGGCTGCTTTAATAGATAAGTCCGGATTCAAAAAGTTTATTACTTTATTGTCTTCGGGTTTTTCGTAAGTTAAATCACCAATAACAATACGATATTGTTTAATGAAATTAAGTTCATCAAAAAACGCTGCAAGTGCTTTAAATGTAAAATATCCAGTTACAATATCAAATTCACCTTCTGTTTTTGAATATTTTTTAATAAAATCGTAAACCGTTTTTATGTTTTTATTTTGAGTTTGATTGTCTATTATCATATTTCAGTTTTTCTGCAAAGTTAATTATTGCTATTTTATTTTACATCATTTTGGTGCTGAGTCTGTATTATTTCAATTGCACATATCGAAAATGTGTTTATTTCGTTTGCTTTTTCGCACATTGTCAATCAAGGGTAAAATGTTCTTTTTTTAGCACCCAAAGTCAATTTTTGCACATAAAAAGCAAATGAAATTAAACACAATGATATGCTCTCTTTTTTTTATTTCTGACTACAAAATTAATGATAATTTTCATTCAAAAAAAACATTTTTGTATATAACAATAATACAGCCTTTTTTGAATATTCCGGTAAAATTCATCCGGGGGTGGGTGATACAAGTAATGTTTTTTTGATATATTTTTGCACAAACATTAAATTAAAAAAGGAGGTAGCAAAAAAAATAAATTTCAAAAGTTGATTTTTTAATCAGATTGAA
>JAFGUD010000278.1 GCA_016938685.1 Bacteroidales bacterium
CAATGGATTAATTCAAAAAGATAAAAATGGGAAAGTTGCATTTTGGGTTCCATTTTACAAAAAACGACTTTATAAAGCTTTTTACCCATACACAAACGGCGAAAGGAAACAAATTAGCAGAACTATTTTTGCCGAAGAATATTTTGACGAAAACAAAAACTTTAAAATTGAAAGACTTATTTCGGCGTATAAAGCTTATGTTAAAAAACGAGGCTTTAAGGTGTTTTTAGAAAAAGACGAAAACGGAAAATATAAATCATTAAAGGAAAGTGCGTTAATTTACAGCTTTGAAACTTATATAAATGCATTTGTTTCTCAATTAAACGGTAAAATTTACAGAGAAGCAAACACAGGACTTGGTAAAAGCGACATGATAATTAACATTAACAATTCAGAATATATAATTGAAACAAAAGTTTTTTATGCTTACAAACAATTTGAAAACGGAAAAAAACAACTTGCTTATTACTGCAAAAGCATAGGACTGAACAAAGGAATTTATCTCGTATTTTGTCCAACCGGAATAAAATTTCCAGAAAGCGTAAAAGAACAAACAGAAAACATCAACAACACTGAAATTACAACTTATCTTGTTGAATATGACGATGATAAATGGTAATTTAAAAACAGAAACAAAAATATAAAATTTAACTAATTTAAAATTACAATATGGCAGACGATTTATTAAAAAAAATAATAGCTCACTCTAAAGAGTACGGATTTATTTTTCCATCAAGCGAAATTTACGATGGTTTAAGTGCTGTTTACGATTACGGACAAAACGGTGCTGAACTCAAAAAAAACATCAAAGAATACTGGTGGCAATCTATGGTTCAACTACATTCAAACATTGTTGGTTTAGATGCTGCAATTTTTATGCACCCAAAAGTTTGGGAAGCAAGCGGACATGTTGGTGCTTTTAACGACCCATTAATTGACAACAAAGACAGCAAAAAACGCTATCGTGCTGATGTTCTTATAGAAGAATTTAGAGCAAAATATGAAGCAAAAATCGACAATGAAGTAAAAAAAGCTAAAAAAAAATTCGGAGACTCATTTGACACAGAACAATTTTTTAAAACTAATCCTAATGTTCTTCGAAATCAAAATAAGATAGACAAATTAAATGAGCGTTTCGTAAAAGCCTTAAATGACAACGATTTAGAAGAGCTTCGTCAGATTATTATCGACAATGAAATTGCATGCCCCGAATCCGGATCAAAAAACTGGACTGAAGTTCGCCAATTTAACCTTATGTTCAACACCAAACTGGGCTCTGTTAGCGATTCTGCAAATACAATTTATCTTCGTCCAGAAACTGCTCAGGGTATTTTCGTAAACTATTTAAATGTTCAAAAAACCGGAAGAATGAAAATTCCTTTTGGTATTGCTCAAATAGGAAAAGCATTTAGAAATGAGATAGTTGCACGCCAATTTATTTTCCGTATGCGAGAATTTGAACAAATGGAAATGCAATTTTTTGTTCGTCCGGGCGAAGAAATGAAATGGTACGAATACTGGAAAGAATTCCGCATAAAATGGCACAAAAATCTTGAACTCGGCAACGACAAATACAAAACTCACGATCACGACAAACTTGCTCATTATGCAAATGCAGCTGTTGACATTGAATTTGATTTCCCAATGGGATTTAAAGAAGTTGAAGGAATTCATTCTCGTACAAACTTTGATTTAAGCCGTCATCAAGAATTTTCGGGCAAAAAACTTCAATATTTTGATCCTGAACTTAATGAATCTTATGTTCCTTATGTTGTTGAAACATCTATTGGCCTTGACAGAATGTTCATGACTATTCTTTCGGCTGCTTATAAAGAAGAAGTTGTAGGAGATAACGGCGAAACTCGTATTGTTCTAAGCATTCCGCCTGCTTTG
Organism: Bacteroidales bacterium; assembly: GCA_016938685.1. GTDB lineage: Bacteria > Bacteroidota > Bacteroidia > Bacteroidales > JAFGUD01 > JAFGUD01. The sequence goes on from JAFGUD010000278.1 coordinate 1,894, forward strand.
GCTCCTTTTAAAATCGCAATTTTACCTCTTGTTAAAAAAGATGGTTTATCTGAAGTTGCTCAAAAAATATTTGATAAGCTAAGACTACATTTTAACGTTATGTACGAAGAAAAAGATTCTATCGGCAAACGTTATCGTCGCCAAGATGCAATTGGTACTCCTTATTGCATAACCATTGATCATCAAACAATTGAAGACAATGCTGTTACCCTTCGCCACCGCGACACAATGGAACAAGAACGTATAAGCATTGACGACTTAATTAAAACAGTAGAAGAAAAAGTAAGTATGGTTAAATTGTTAGAAGGGTTGATTTAGTCAGCAGTTCGCAGTTCACAGTAGGCAGTCTGCAGTTCGCAGTAAGCAGTCTGCAGTTCGCAGTAGGCAGTCAGCAGTAGGCAGTAGGCAGTCTGCAGTTCGCAGTAGGCAGTCAGCAGTAGGCAGTAGGCA
>JAFGUD010000279.1 GCA_016938685.1 Bacteroidales bacterium
TACATTGGTAAATGCCGATGCTACATTGATTTAGTTCAAACGAGTTTTTGCGAAGTTTGGACTAATTTCAATGTGCAATCGGTATTACTGTTGTGAAAATAGTATAAAGCTAAAAAATAAAGCGTTTCAAACTTCGTTTTAGGTACAATAATTATTAAAATTTTTATTAAAATTTTATTCTAAACCAGGGCTTACTTTTCTGCTTTTTTGTCCGAGATTCTCCTGATTTTGATATTTAGGTACGCTACCAGAATAGACATAAGTGGACTTAAATAGTTGAAAAAAGCATAAGGCAGGTAATCTAAGGTTGGAACTCCGAGTACTCTTGCTTGTGTTGCTCCTCCTGTATTCCAGGGTACTAAAACTGAAGTAACAGTTCCGGCGTCTTCTAAAGTTCTGCTGAGAACTTCGGGTTTTAAGTCCATCTTTTTGAAAGTACTAGCATACATTTTTCCGGGTACAACTATAGAAATGTATTGGTCTGACGCAGTAATGTTGAAAAATATACATGTAAAAGCTGTAGAAGCGACAAGAGAACCGGTAGATTTAGCAAATTTAACTATTTCTTTTGTGATGCGCATCAGCAAACCACTCGATTCCATAACTCCTCCGAAAGTCATAGCTGAAAGTATCAGCCATATAGTAAGTAACATTCCTGACATTCCGGTAGTGTGAAATAAATCATCTACTACTTTATCTCCTGTTGATATTCTAATGTCTCCATACATGGCTTTAATGCTGCTTATGTAAGATGATTTTGCGTAAGAAAATTCACCTCCGGCAATTTGAGTTATCAAATCGGGTTGAAAAATCACAGCAAATACTGCCCCGAGTAATGTTCCTATAAATAGGGAAGGTAATGGAGGAACTTTTTTTATAATGATTACTATTAAAATAATCGGAACTAAAAAAAGGACTGGAGTCAGATTAAAAGTGCTTTTAATTGCGGTTTGTACAGCTTCTGTATCAGTAGAAACACTACTTGTTTTTTGTGTAAATCCGATAATTAGAAAAATTATTAAAGTAATAATCATTGTCGGACCGGTAGTAATAATCATGTATCTTATATGAGTAAATAAATCTGTTCCAGCCATAGCAGGAGCTAAATTTGTAGTGTCAGAAAGAGGAGACATTTTATCGCCAAAATAAGCTCCGGATATTATTGCCCCTGCTATTATAGGCTTGTTTATACCCATTGCGGCTCCAATACCCAATAGAGCAACTCCAATTGTTGCAATAGTTGACCAGGAACTACCGGTTGCTAAGGAAACTAATCCGCTAATAACAACAGCTGCAAAAAGGAAAATAGAAGGGTGTAAAACTTTTAAACCATAGTAAATGAGAGCTGGAACAACTCCACTTATCAGCCAAGTTCCTGCAAGTGCGCCAATCATTAGTAAAATCAAAATAGAAGGCATGGCTGAACCAATAGTTTTTACAATTTTTTTTCTGATTTTCAGCCAATTTACTCCTAATTTTAAACTAATGACAGAAGCAACAGAAGCTGCAATTAGTAGTGCTATTTGATTTGAACCGTCCAATGTTGTATCTCCAAAAAAGATCACATTTAATGCAAGTAAGCCAATTAGGACTATTATTGGAATGAATGCTTGTATTAAGGACGGAGTTTTGGTTTGTGTTTTGCTCACTTTTTTATTGTGGAGTTTTTGTTATTGCTACAAAAGTAAAAATTATAATGTCTTTTTCAAATTGAGTAAAATTAGTAACAAAAAAGGATATTGACTTTTGTTTTTTTAGCTAATCAGATTGCTTACAAGTATTTTTATTCCAATTGAAATTAGAATTATTCCGCCCATAATTTCCATTCTTTTTCCTAATTTTCCGCTTACTTTTTTACCTAACAACATTCCAATCATAGATGCTAAAAATGTAACCGAACCAATTATAAGTATCATTAAAAAAATGTTTTTGGTAACGAAAGCCAGACTCACACCAACTACCAATGCGTCAATACTTGTAGCAATGCCCATTCCTATTGTTGTTGTGAATTTTAAAGGATTAAATGTTTTAGCTTCTTCTTTTTTGAAGCTTTCTCTAATCATTATAAGCCCTATTATTGTTAATAAACCAAAGGCTATCCAATGATCGTATTGGCTAATGTATTTTTCGATTCCTTTTCCCATAAACCAACCAATAACAGGCATTGTGGCTTGAAAAAAAGCAAAAACTATTGCAATTCTTACTCCTTGCCAAAATTTGATTGTATTTTCTATTAAACCCGTAGATACAGAAACTGCAAAAGAATCAAAAGAAAGACTTATTGCTATTAAAAATAAGGTTAAAATTTCCATTAGGTAAGTTTCTTTTAAATACTCACATCATAAGTTCTCAAAGCTTCATTTAATGAGGTTTTAAGATCAGTTGAAGGTTTTCTTTGTCCAATTATTAAAGCAGCCGGAATTTGATATTCACCAGCCGGAAATTTTTTTGTTCTTGTTCCCGGAATAACGACAGCTCTCTCCGGAATATAGCCATTGTATTCAACCGGTTTTTCTCCGGTAACGTCAATGATTTTAGTAGAGCCTGTAATTACAACATTTGCTCCTAAAACAGCTTCTTTACCAATTCTTACTCCTTCAACGATAATACATCTCGAACCAATAAAACAGTTATCTTCTATGATTACAGGAGCAGCTTGAAGCGGTTCCAGAACTCCTCCAATTCCAACACCTCCACTAAGATGAACGTTTTTTCCTATTTGTGCGCAAGATCCAACAGTTGCCCATGTGTCGACCATTGTTCCTGAATCTACATAAGCACCGATATTTACGTAAGATGGCATCATAATTACTCCAGGAGCAATAAAAGCTCCGTATCTTGCCACGGCATGAGGTACTACTCTGATTTGCAGTTCTTTGTAATTGTGTTTTAAAGGTATTTTGTCGTGAAATTCAAGCTCTCCGGCATGTATTGTTGTCATTTCACTTATTGGGAAATATAGAACAATTGCTTTTTTCACCCACTCATTTACAACCCAATTATTTCCGTCTGGTTCTGCAACTCTAAGTTTGCCTTTATCTAGCATTTCAATTACTTCGTGGATTGCTTTAATAACATCATGAGATTTTAATAATTCGCGGTTTTCCCAAGCGTTATCTATAGTTTGTTTTAAATTCATTGTTATAATTTTAAGTCTTTTTCAGTATCTAATTTAACAAAAATAAACAGGAGAATAGTGAAGCCAAGCATTGAAGAACCACCATAGCTGAAAAATGGAAGTGGTATTCCAATTACAGGAATAAGTCCCATTGTCATGCCTATATTTACAAAGAAATGAAAAAATAATATTGAGCCAACACTATATCCATATATTCTTGAAAAGTCTGAAATTTGTCTTTCTGCTCGTAAAAATATTCTTATTGCCAAAAGGCCGTATAAAATGAAAAGAATTACACTTCCTATAAATCCCCATTCTTCTGCTACTGTACAAAAAATAAAATCGGTGTTGTGCTCCGGAACAAAATTTAATTTTGTTTGAGTTCCTTTTAAAAAACCTTTGCCGGACAATCCACCTGATCCAATTGCAATTTTTGATTGTTTCAAATTATATCCAACTCCTTTTGGGTCAATTGAATTATCAAAAAGAACATCAATTCTGTTACGTTGGTGAGGTTGTAATATTTTATTAAATACCAAATCGGTAGTGAATTGCATTATTAAACCTGCAAAAAGAAAACCGAGTATAACAAAAATTGTGTTAAATCGTTTTTTCATAAAGTAAATAGCAAGATATACAGACCAAGCAAAAATTGAAATAAATATTACATAAAGAAGGTTAATATTCAGGTTAAACAGCAAATTAATAAAATAAAAAAGAGAGAAGAATGAAGTTGCGGAAATAAGGATTCTTATAAAATCATTTTTTTCTTTTAGAATAATATACATGAAAATAATTGCAACACTTGTAATAATAAGTGTTAAAAAAATTTGATTTATGAGTAGAGCTAAAATAAAAACAATTATAATCCCGAAAATAAGCCATAAAAACACACCTGGAAGTCCTTCTCTGTATAGTACAAAAATAAAAGAAAAATACACTATCGCAGAACCTAAGTCTGGTTGTAATAATATTAATAACACAGGTAATACAATTATAGCTAATGTTACTACTATGTTCAAAAAGTTTTTAATTTCAAATTTGAAGCTATTTCCAGAAATGAATTTAGCTACTGCTAGTGCAGTTGCAAATTTTGCTATTTCTGATGGTTGTATTTTAAAAGTTCCTATTTCAAACCACGATTTTGCGCCGTGTGTAGCAGCTCCTATTATTAGTACCAAAAATAAAATAGTAATTACACTAACGTAGATTAGGTACGCAAACATTGAATATGCAACAGAATCAATCATCATTATGAGAAAGGCAAGAACAATAGATACTCCAATCCATATTAGTTGTTTTCCGTATGTTTGAGAGAAAAATGATATTTGAATTTCTTCAGATTTGTAGTCTGAAGAGTATAGGTTCATAAATCCTAATCCTACGATTATTAAATAAAGCAGAATAATAACCCAATCTATTTTTGATGATATGTTTGATGAATTGTCCAAGTTCTTTTGTTATTTAAGAAATATTTTATTTGTCTGTTCTTTCTCCTCTATTCATTAAATTTTTATTAATCATAAATTCTTCTAAAAACGGTCTGGAAATACTATCAGTGATATATTTTTCCATAATCAAAGAAGCGATAGGTGCTGCTGTAGTCGAACCATAACTTCCATTTTCTACATAAACAGCAATTGCAATTTGTGGGTTTTGTTTTGGTGCAAATGCAATAAAAACTGAATTATAATCTCCATGTGGATTTTGTGCTGTTCCTGTTTTTCCACATTGTGCTACGTTGGGTAGAAAAATATTTGCTGCAGTTCCAAACATTACTACTTGTTCCATGCCTTCTATTACAGGTGTAAAATATGAAGAATCTATGTCAGTATAGTTTTTTTGAAGATAAACACTATCTATATGTTCTCTTCCTACTATTTTTTTTACTAAATGAGGAATAAAATAAAATCCTTTATTTGAAACAATAGCTGCTATATTTGCCAGTTGTAGAGTCGTGATTCCCATTTCTCCTTGTCCTATGGCTAGTGAAATTATTCTAAAAGGACCCCATTCTCCTTTCCCGTGTTTTTCGTTAAATTTGTCAGCAGTATACAAAACTCCTTTGTTTTCTCCGGGTAAATCTATTCCGATTTTTCTTCCAATTCCAAATTTTTGTAATTGATCGTACCAATGTCTGTATGCATCTTCAAAAGAGTCAAATTTTTTGTTTCGGATTAATCTTGTGAAAACTTCACAATAAAATGTATTACATGACCCTGAAATCGAATGATAGAAATTAACCGCACCACCATGATGACAACCAACAATGTGAGATCCAATATTAAATCCTCCGTTACATGCGATTGTTGATTCGGTTGTAATAACTCCTTCGTTTAAACCGATAAGAGCGTCAACTATTTTAAACGTAGATCCTGGAGGTGATGTCGCTGAGCCTAGTGCTCGATTAAAGAGTGGCTTGTCTTCGTCAAGTTGTAATTTACCATAGTTCTCTTTCAATTTGGTTGAGGTAAGTAAGTTTGGATCAAAATTAGGTGAGCTAACTAAGGCTAATATTTCACCGGTTTTAGGTTCAATGGCAACTATAGAGCCTCTTTTGTTTGTCATTAATAATTCGGCGTATTGTTGGAGTTCTGCATCAATTGTGCAAATTATGTCGCTGCCGGCAACAGCAATTGTGTCGTATTTTCCATCTTTGTAACTGTCTACAATTCTGCTGAAAGCATCAACCAAATAATAATGAACGCCTTTTTGACCTCGTAAATATACTTCATAAGTTCTTTCAATTCCTCCAAAACCAATGATATCTCCGGGTTGATAATAATTACTGGTATCTACAATGTCTTGATCTACTTCTCTTAAATAGCCTAAAACATGCGCGCCACTGGCATAAGGGTAAATTCTTTCAAAACGTGTTTGAATAAAAAAGCCTTTGAATTTGTACATTTTTTCAGAAAGTACTATGTATTTTTCCTGATCAATAGGCCCGTATATTTTTGAGGGTTTAAAATGTGAATATTCTATTGCTTTGTTTATGTTGTCTAGTATCAGAGCTTTTGGAGCTCCTAGAATATCACATAATTCCAATGTGTCAAATTCTGAAGTTTGGTTTGGAATAACCATTACTTCATAAATAGGTTTATTATAAACTAATAAGTTGCCATTTCTGTCAAAAATCAAACCTCTTGCCGGGTAATCAATAACTCTTCTCAAAGCATTGTTTTCTGCCGAAAGTTTGTAAGAATTTTCAAATAATTGCAATGAAGCAGCCCTAATAATGTAAATAATAACGGTTAAAATTACAAGTGCAGATATTACGTATGCTTTATTTGATTTAATTTCCGGCATTTATTTGTTGTTTTTGAAGAATAAAAGATGTAAAATCATAATAAAAGCAACTGATAAAACGGTATTAATAATTGTTTTTAAAAAGACAACACCAATTTTTGAAAAATTAAAGATATCTAAACTGAAAAAAACTATTTGATGTGCAAAAACAATAATTGAAACAAAAGCTAAAAATCTTCCAGGTTTGAAATTTTTGAAAGAGGGGAGTGTTCCTATTTCGTAACCGTCTCTGGGTGATAGAATTTGAATTACGCCGGGTCGCAGAAGGGCAGCAAAAAGCATTGCACTTGTATTAAGCGCCATTGTATCGTTAAAAACATCAATTGTAAAACCTAATACAAAGGCAAAAATAAGTAATATCCAGTTTTGAATATCAATTGGCAAAAGCAAGAGAGCTAGAATATAAACAAAAGGTACAAGCCCTGTTCCTAGTGAAACATAGTTGAAAAGTAACGTTTGAAGCAGAACGAGGGCAACAAAGTAAATTCCATATCTAATTATTAGCCGGATTTCCATTATTCAAGTAATTCTTTTGTTTCTTGTTCCAGTTTTTGTTGTTCGTTTTGTAATATGTTTTTTATTAAATAAATATTTGAAATATTTTTCAAATCTACGCTTAAATTTAATCTGATAGTGTAAAAATTATTATCGCTGTTTTTCCAAAGAGTATCTACTGTTCCTACATTAATATTTTGTGGAAAAATATAACCAAAACCTGATGTTACAACTGTGTCTCCCTTTTTAACTTCAACGTGATTTGGTATTCCGTTAAGAATAAGCTGTTTGTAGCTTTTTGTGTCCCAAATAGCAGAACCAAAATATTCGGAGTTTTTTAATTTACATCCGATACTGTTTAGGGTATTTAGAAGAGACAATGCGATGCAATAATTGTTTGATACATTTGTTACAATTCCTACAACTCCATCAGAATTAACAACTGCCATGTCTTTAATTATTCCGTCCTTTTTTCCTTTATTAATAGTGATATAATTATTTTGACTCAGAACGGAGTTTTTAATTACGTTTCCGGTTAGATATTTATATTGTCTGTTTCTTATTGTGTCGTTAATTTTATATGTTATTGTGTCTTCAAGAATATAATTGTTGTTCTTTAAAAGAATATTCTCTTTAAGCAGTTTGTCGTTTTCTTTCCGAAGCCCAAAAAATTCACTTATTTTGAAATAATTATTATATATGACTGTCGACACAAAATTAGAGCTGTTCAGAAAAAATGTTCTTTCTCTACTCCGATTATTTACAGTAATCGAAAAAGCAATCGTTTCCAGTAGCAAAAACAGTAGAAAGAAATGATTTTTTTTTATGAAGTTTAAAATGCTTTGCACCTACTTAAAATAATTTGTTTTGCTTAATATTTTGGTTAAAAAAAGAACACAAAATTACATTTTCTGAATTATGTGTTCAATTTTTTATAAAATTTATTTTTCTATTTGTAAGATATTCAAATTGTATCTTTTTTTAGCTTCTCATCAAAAATGGAAATTTATCAACGTTTTTCAAGGAAATAAATGTTCCGTGAGCAACTGCGTGAAGTGGATCTTCTGCTACTCTAACCGGTAATTTTGTTTTTTCTGATAAACGTTTATCCAATCCGCGTAATAAAGCTCCTCCTCCTGTAAGATTGATACCGTTTTTGTAAATATCAGCATATAATTCCGGCGGAGTATTTTCTAAAACTTCCATTACTGCTGATTCAATTTTTACAATTGATTTATCAAGAGATTGTGCAACTTCCTGATAAGTAACAGGTATTTCAACCGGCAAAGCGGTCATTTGGTGTGGTCCTCTTACCACATAATCAGGCGGAGGATTATCTAAAGAAGCTAATGCTGAGCCTACATTCTTCTTTATTTCTTCTGCTGTACGTTCAAATATTCTGATGTTGTGAACTTTACGCATGTGTTCTCTAATATCGCTTGTAAATTCATCTCCGGCAACCCGAATTGATTTGTGTGCAACAATTCCTCCAAGTGATATAACTGCTATTTCGCTTGTTCCTCCACCAATGTCAATAACCATGTTTCCTTCCGGGGCTTCAACATCTAAACCAATTCCAACAGCTGCTGCCATTGGTTCGTAAATTAAATATACTTCTTTTGCACCACAATGTTCTGCGGAGTTTCTAACTGCTCTTCGTTCTACTTCGGTACTACCTGAAGGAATACCAACAACAACTCTAAGAGAAGGACTGAAAATTTGTCCTTTTTTGCGACTCATATTTATCATTCCTCTAATCATTTCTTCGGTTGCCTCAAAATCGGCAATAACTCCGTCTTTCAATGGTCTGATAGTTATGATATTGTCGTGTGTTCTACCGTGCATTTGTTGTGCTTTTCTACCAATTGCAACCATTTTGCCAGACTTTAAATCTCTTGCTATAATCGAAGGTTCATCTACTACAATCTTATCATTTTCCATGATGATTGTGTTTGCTGTTCCTAAGTCAATTGCTAATTCTCTTATTAAAAATGAAAATAGACCCATTATTATAATCGTTTGTTAAGTTCTTAATGTTTTTTATGTTATTATTACTTCATTTAAACATTACTTTGTTTGGATGCTTAAATAGCGTTCAAAATTAGATATTTTTTTATATTCTTAAAAAAAAAAATGAAATTTTGGCTGTTTTGTGGAAAAAATCTTTCTTTTTTGAAAAATAAAAGCCCAAAAAAATAATTTTTGAGCTTTAACCCACATTATTTATGAATTTTATTCAAATCCAATAATATGTGGGTTAATCCCGATTTAGAATAACTCAAATTTGGATGTTTGAAAAACTCCAAATTTGCTAGTTATTCTTAATCGACAGGATTATTTGTGAATAATCCGGGTTAAATTTGTATTGTTTAAACCAAATTAGTGTTTAAAATGTCGAAAACCGGTAAATACCATTGACATATTATTTTTATTACAAAAATCAATAGAATCTTGATCTTTTATAGAGCCTCCTGGCTGAATTACAGACGTAATACCCTGTTTATGAGCAATTTCAACTGAATCTGCAAATGGGAAAAATGCATCAGATGACATTACTGCTCCTTTTAATTCAAATTCGAAATTTTTTGCTTTTTCGATTGCGTGTTTTAAGGCATCTACTCTAGATGTTTCTCCAACTCCGCTAGCAATTAATTGTTTGTTTTTTGCAAGTACAATTGTATTTGATTTTGAGTTTTTAGCAAGTTTATTCGCAAATATTAAATCTTCAATTTCTGATTGTGACGGTTTTTTATCTGTTACGTATTTAAAATCTTCGGCAGAAACAATTTTTGTGTCTTTTTCTTGTACAAGAACTCCATTTAAAACGTTTCTTAATTGTAGTCTTGGTTCTACTTTCGTTTTTTGAACAAGAATAATTCTGTTTTTCTTTTTCGATAAAATTTCTAGTGCTTCTTTATCATAATCGGGAGCAATAATTACTTCGTAGAAAATTTTATCAATCTCTATTGCGGTTTCAGAATCAATTTTTGTGTTCGTAATAATAATTCCTCCAAAAGCTGAAAGTGGATCTCCGGCAAGTGCGTCTTTCCAGGCTTCTGTTAGTATTGTTCTTGATGCAAGTCCACATGCGTTTGTATGTTTTAGTATCGCAACTGTCAACTCATCAAATTCTGAAATTAAATCAACTGCTGAAGTTATATCTAGTAAATTGTTGTAAGAAATCTGTTTTCCGTGAAGTTGATTGAAAATTTTGTTGAAATCACCGAAAAACTTGCCTTTTTGATGCGGATTTTCGCCGTAACGAAGTTCCATCCCATTATCGTTACTATAACGGAATGTTTCTAAATCGTCTGTTTTGAAGTAATTGTAAATCGCCGTGTCATAATTTGAACTAACAGAAAATGCTGCTTTTGCAAATGATTTTCGTTCATCAACTGTGGTTTGGCAATTATTGTTTTCCAGGATGTTTAGTAAATCAGAATAATATTTTTTACTTGGAATAATAACAACATCTTTAAAATTTTTAGCTGCTGCACGAATTAAACTTATTCCGCCAATGTCAATTTTTTCAATTATTTCAGCTTCGTTATCTGTTGCTTCTACTGTTTTTTCAAAAGGATATAAATCAACAATAACAAGATCAATTTCAGGTATTTCCATTTGTTGCATTTGGCTAATATGATCATTATTGTCGCGTTTGCCTAAAATTCCGCCAAATATTTTAGGATGAAGAGTTTTTACTCTTCCGCCCAAAATAGAAGGATAACCTGTTAATTCTTCAACCGAAGTAACTTTTATTCCTAGATTTTCGATATAGCTTTTTGTGCCTCCGGTAGAAATAATTTTAACATTATTTTTGTCTAATTCTTTAACAATTTTATCAATACCATCTTTGTCAAATACTGATATTAAGGCTGTTTTGATAGATTTCGTTTCCACTGTTTTTTCGGCAAATTTATAGCTAAATTTATCTAAACAAAATTTTTAGTTTAATTTTTTTTATGATTTAAAACATTTGGAATTTAATTGATTTTTAGGGTGTTATGTTTGTGTAAAATAGGTTTGAAAAATTAAATTTTATTATTATTTTTGAAAAAAAATATCGTTAACTTTAAACAATAAAATTATGAGTATAGTAATGCAAGCAGGAGCAATTTTGCAACAATCGTCGGAATTATTAAAAAACCCTGTTGTTCTTCCGGCAATTCAGGGAATGTTTGGTTTTTTAAAAAAAGCTTTTGGAAACAATAAAAGAGCACAAGAACGATTGGAAATGATTGAAAAAATGGAGGCTAATGCGGAAACGATTGCTGCATTAAAGGTTAGTATTGATGATTTGTTATATGATAATGATGAGTTGAAAAAAGAACTTGAAAAGCATGTAAAAGTTGTTGAAGAAAAAGTAAAAGAAGCAGGAATTAGCATTTCTAAAAATAACTCTTTAACAGTTAATGGAGATGGTAATATAGTTGGAGGAATGGATATTAATAATTCTAGTATCAATATTAATAAATAGCAAATCAAATAAATAGTAAAAAAAAATGCGGCATTAAGCCGCATTTTTTTTTTATAAATCAAATTTCTTATTTCTTAATTACTTTGAAAGATGAAGTTTCAGTTTCATTGCTTAAACGTACAATATATACACCTGCGTTTTGAGCAGAAATGTCAATATTAGTTTCGTTTTTCATATTTGAAGAGCTGATAACTTTTCCGGTAATGTCCATTACTTCTACAGTATAATCACCGTTTGCTGCAACTCTAATCATTCCGCTAGTTGGGTTTGGAGAAATAGAAACGTTGATAGTTTTGTATTCAGGAGTTGAAACAAAAGGTTCTGCATAAATTTCAGCATGATCAATTGTAGCAGATCCGTCATATCCACTTGCAACAACAAAAACATATTCATTGTCAATAAAGAAAGAACCTTCTGCTCCTCCTAATGCAGGAGTAGTTTTGTCTGCAACTTGTGACCAAGAGTCATCAGCAATATCATAAACAAAAGTTGAAGCTTCTGCTGTCCAGTAACTTCCACCAGTACCAATATTTCCACCATTTACAATAATTTTACCTTCTCCAAAAGCAGCACCATGATGTTTGTAAGGAGCATAAGGCATATCAGTTACTGTTGTCCAAGTAATTGTTAAAGGATCTGTAGCATCAATTTCACCTTTGTGAACTGTTGCTGTTAAATTATCAGTATCATCAATACCACCTAAGTAGTAAAGGCTTCCTTCTGCAATAGCTAATACACCACCAAAAACTGCATTTGGTAAGCTTGTTGCAGCTGTCCAAGTATCATTTGCAATATCGTAGAAATAAACGTCGGATAAAACTACTGAACCGTCATTACCACCAGCTAAATAAATACCGTTATGAGTTGGGCAATAAGCCATTTTAGACCAGGCAAAAGAAGCAGGCAATGTAGCACCGGCGTCATTCCAAGTGTCGTTTGCTTCATCATAAATCCAGAAAAGATTAGTGTATACTCCACCTGTTGATCCAGGATGAACATAAACAAAACCATCTGCGTAACAAGCACTACCTACAACCATATCAGCTGGTAAAGCGGCTCCGGTAGTCCATGAGTCGTTAACTACATCATAAATAGATAAAGTTGTGCTAGCGTCATTTCCTCCAACAGAATATAAAATGTTGTCAGTTGTGTTGTATGCTCCTGAACCTAAGTACATAGCAGCCATTGTTTCTGAAGAAACAGTCCATAAGCCATTTAAAACATTGCAACTACCAGAATATGTGTTATTGTCTGTGTTTTCGTCACCACTTAAAGTAACTGTACCTGTTATTGTATAAGATCCCAGAGAAGGAGACCAATTGTCGTCCATAGTCACTTCTACTGAATTTCCTTGTGCAAGACTTGCGCCGGTAACAGCTTTAGTACTTGTATAAACATCAGAAGTTCCGTCATTGATTACAACAGTAACAGAAAAATCGTTTTGAGTATTTACACCGTTATTCTTTACAAATGCAGTTGGAGCTACAGTTTCTCCGTACTGAAGACTTTCAGGTGTAACATCAGTACAAGATAAGTCATCATTTGCAGGTGCTCCCAACATAAGTTTAATATTAGGAATTAGTGCTTGATTGTAGCCGGCAGTTGGAGGAGATGCAGGATCAGGATTTGTTCCATCAGAATAATAAACCATACTTCGGTTATTTGCTACTGCTGAATTGTAAAATTTATCATTTGAAGTATTGTAATTATCAGCATTTTCGTCAATTGCTATAATTAAGTTGTCTGTTCCATTATAATTGAAATCAGCAATGTCAAATTCAATCCAACCTGATCCTCCTGGATCCGCAAATGTACCGGAATAAACCTCAGTAAGAGTTGCAACATCTACCCAGTCGTCAGTATTGTCAAATTGAGTTTTTGTAGTATGTCCCATGTAAATCGTCCAATTATTAGATGCCGACAATGTTGTACCGGCAAAATAATATGAAATATGAGTGATACTATTTGCCTCGTTGATCTCAGAAGCAAGATAAATACTTTGAGTATAAGAATACCCAAAAAAAGCATAAACAGGATAACGTTCTAACAAGGTTTCTGTTCCAATTGTAACCTCTGCTTTGGCATTGTCTTGATAAAACGCTTGATTAGGATTAATATCCTTTGTACCTGCTACTAAATCAATTTTATTACCATTTTGAACAGATGAAAATGTTGTAGCATTTTTCTGTGCGCTCATTGAAAATGCAAAAAGCATAACAAGAGCAATCGTAAAAATTCTCTTCATAATTTTAAGTTTTTAATTATTTTTCGGTTACAAATTTAATGTTTTGATATTTCTGTGCAAATTATTTAACAGAATATTTGACGTAATTTGAGGAGTTTATTTTTTATATTTTTAATATAACTTGATGAATTTTTATAAAAATTAAGCATGTTGTTAATTTATAGCATGTTTAGAGAATAAAAAACTTTGTTGTTTTTCTTTATTTTTTTTTTCGTTTTTGATAAGTTGTTACTTTTTTAAAAAAAAAGATTAATTTTGACTGAAATTAAAAAGTTTTGCCATGATTAGAAAAATATTTCCTCTCTTATTTGTTGTTTTAATTTTAAGTGCTAATAACTCTTATGCACAAGAAGACGTTAAAATAAATAAATCTGAATTTAAGTTAAAGAAAAAAGGGACAGGAGATGCTTTGAAAAATATTAAATATGGTGACTATTATTACGAACAGCACACTCAGGGTAGTTATCTGAAAGCTTTGAATTATTATTTAGAAGCTTTTGAATATAATCCTGATAACGCTGAATTAAACTACAAAATAGGTGTTTGCTATTTAGAGTCAATTTTCGGTGCTAAATCCTTGTCTTTTTTGCAAGCTTCTTACAATGCTAAATCAAATGTTGCATCTGATGTTGAGTTTTATTTGGGGATGGCTCTACAATTGAACTATAAATTTGACGAAGCAATTAGTCTTTTTAAAAAATATTTGCCCAAAATATCTGCTGATGCCTATAAAACTTCGGTTGTAAATAAAAAAATTTATGAATGTCAGAATGGGAAAATATTAAATGAAAAACAACAGAGATTAATTATTACAAATATGAATGTTCTCAATTCAAGCTCAAAGGAATATGGCTCATTGATAACAGCAGATGGTTCTAAAATGTATTTTTCTTCACGAAGACCAAATAAAACAGGCGACATCGACTTGAAAGATGACCAATACTTTGAAGATATTTATGTGTCAGAAAAAGATAGTTCTTCATGGGGAGTTGTTAAAAATTTGAAATCATTAAATACTGCAGGGCACGATGATGCAGTTGGATTATCACATGATGGCAACACATTAATATTGTATTATAGTGGCGATTTGTTTTTTAGTGAACTAAATGGAGATCAATGGTCAAATCCAAAACCTTTTCCAAAAACTATTAATAGTAAGGAAATAGAGTCTTCTGCTTGTTTTTCTCTTGATGGTCAAACTTTGTATTTTGTCAGAGGAAAAGATCCTGATCCTATGAAAAGTAACGGAGATATTTATTTTAGTAAAAAAGATGAAAAAGGAGAGTGGGGTGTTGCAGCAAAATTACCTGATAATATAAATACACCTTATGATGAAGACGGACTTTTTATGTTTGCTGATGGTCAAACAATTTATTTTAGCTCAAAAGGTCATAATTCTATGGGCGGTTATGATATTTTCAAAACAACTATAAACGATGATAGAACTTTTTCTGACCCTGAAAATATGGGAGCTCCTTTGAATACACCTAGTAATGATATTTATTTTGTGATGGAGTCGAATAATACTATTGGTTATTTAACTACAATTAGAGATGATACTTATGGCTTTACAGATATTTATCAGGTAAGATTTACAGGAAGAAACATGTTTATGAATAGCGAAGATAATTTAATTGCTAGTATTGCAAATCCCATAACAGAAGTTAATTTAGAAAAAAAGGTTGTTGTTATTATTACCGGGAAAATTATTGATCAACAAACAGGTTTGCCTATTGATGCCGAAATTGTAATTATTGACAATAATACAAATCAAGTTATATATTCTACTAAATCAAATAGTCAAAATGGAGAATATTCTGTAAATGTACCTGTGGGAAAAAATTATGGAATGGTTATCAGAAAAGATGGTTATCTTTTCCAATCTGAAAATTTCGACTTGGTTTCTACTTCAAATTATGAGGAAATTTCTAAAAATATTGAATTAAGCAGTATAGAAGTTAATTCTATTGCACGATTGAGTAATATCTTTTTTGATTTTGCAAGTTCTAATCTAAAAGATGCTTCTGTTCCTGAATTGGACAGAGTAGTTCAATTTATGAAAGACAATCCAAACATGAAGATTGAAATATCCGGGCATACTGATAATATTGGGAATTATGATGATAATATGAGACTTTCTCAACAAAGAGCAGAAGCTGTAGCACAATATATTAGTAATAAAGGAATACCAAAGGAAAGAATAATAGCAAAAGGATATGGATTTGAAAAACCTGTTGCCACAAATAATACTCCGGAAGGACGACAACAAAACAGGAGAGTTGAATTTAAGGTTACAAGTTTTAAATAGAATGATTGAAAGATTGTTTTGATTGTGTTTTATTTGCCAATAATTTTTATCTTTGTTCAAAATAAATTTAAGTATCATGCGAAAAATTTTGTTAGTAGTAATATCAATTCTAATTTCTTATAATCTTTATTCAGATAATTATCCAACTGGTGCAAGTAGCTTAGGAATGGGCAACGCAACTGTTGCTGTACCGAGTCTTTGGTCAACTTTTCATAATCAAGGGGCTTTGGGTTTTTTGGAGGGAATACAAGTTGGAATGTATTACGAAAATAGATTTGACGTTCCCGAATTTGGCGTGAAATCTCTTGCTTTTGCAATGAATACTAAACCCGGAACATTTGCTTTAGATTTTACAAGTTTTGGCTTTTCAAAATTTTCAGATAATAAAGTTGGTTTTGCTTATTCAATGAAACTTGCTGAATATCTCGCTATTGGTGTTCAAATAGATTACATTTACATTGTTCAGGATAGTTATTACGGAAATATTAGTACTGTTTCAGGTGAAATAGGAATTTTTGCGAATCCTTTTGATAATTTCTATCTTGGAGCACATGTTTTTAACCCATGGCGTAGTAAAGTTGCTCAATATCAAGATGAACGCTTACCTACAATTTTCAGACTTGGTTTTGCTTATGATTTTTCTGAAATAGTAAAATTTTCTTCAGAAATAGAAAAAGATTTAGACTATGCGGCTATGTTTAAATCAGGTATTCAATACGAACCAGTCAAAAATTTCACTCTTCGCACAGGAGTATCATTCAGCGAAAAAAACACATTTCTTGCTTTTGGAATAGGATATGCATTCAAAGGAGTTACATTAGATTTAGCTTTCGAAAACCATCCTGTTTTAGGCTTTAAAAGCGGAGTTTCTTTAATGTACAGGATTAAATAGTTTGACAACTATATAATTAAATAGTTAACCTGAAAACTACCTTGTCTTTATATATAATTATTGAGAAACAATTCTCAATTCATTGGAATAAGGATAATAATACGTTGTATATTCGCGTAATGACATTTCTGCCGGACCTTGTAATACTGCTCCGTTCATAGTTAGCGAAAATTTTGATCCACAACAAGTGTCAACTAATTTGTATCCGTTATCTTCAACTTCAACTCGTCCACATTCGGGGTCGTGCGGACAAGCTCGATCGTAAGCAAAAAAAACTTCTCTGTCATCTCTGTATACTACCAACCCACTCACTCCTCCTGTTACATACACATAGTTTCCAACTGTATTTAGCTCAAAAAATTCAGGCTTGTCAAGGTTTAGAGTAATATCAACATAAACGTACGGAATTTTATTTTCCGGATTTTTACACGATGAAATTGTCAAAATAAAAAGTAAAAAAATAATTATCTTTGAAAAATATTTCATGGCACAATTTAAAATAAGTTAAACAGTTTTTTTTATATGAACAAAGTTAATATAATTTTTATTATAACGTTTTTGACTTTTTTAGTTTTGTCTTCATCTGAAGCAAAAAGTCAGGATTACGGAGCAACCAATTGGTATGAAAGTATTAGTGCTACTAACAAAGACGGTTTTAAACCTCCTTTGACGAAAAAAGAAGAAAAAATTAGAAGAAAAGCCAAAAGATTGAGTCTTACTCATAAAGATATTCAAGTTCTTAATCTTAAAGAGAGGGGAAAGGATTTAACATTTAAACAAAAATTGAGATATCCTTTTGCAAAGAGAAAAAAGAAAAAGTTAGATGAACTTCAGGAAAAATATGATAGTCAGCAAAAATCTCAGACTTCGGCTACGCCCGGCTATTTGGAGCCTGATGACAAGAACGCTTTGACCATTGAGGAAAAAGAATTAATGAAAAAAGCAGAGCAGGATACTGTTGAATTAAGTAAAAAAGAAAAAAGGATTTTAAAAAGAGCTGAACGAAAACAGAAGAAACAAGAAAAATACGAACAAAAATTTAAGTATGTTGAAGTAACAGCACAAGAACAAGCTATTCTTGATAAGAAAAAACACATGCCTGATTCCTTAACAAAAGATGAAAAAAAGCAAATTAAAGATATTAAGAAAAAAATTAAACATAATGCAAAGACAAAAGATCGAATACATCAGTTCTACGTAGATAGTGCAATTGCAACTGGTGCTCCTATGCCAATACAAAAGAAAAAATTTAGTCTCCCTAAAATATCATTCAGAAAGAAAAAAATGAAACCTTCTTCTTATTCGAAGAAAAAAATGAGAATTGAGAAAAAATTTAATACGCCTCCAAATAATTATTCGAGAATTATGGAGAAGAAAAAAGGAGACAAGAAATTATCTAAACATGATCAAAAAGTTCTTCAAAAATATAGACAGAAAAAACCCACAAATGACTGGATCTATAAGCAGAAAATGGATAAATTGAACGATAAACAATTTAAAAAGAATCAGCTTAAATCTACTCGTAAAATGATGAAAAAAAGAGAAAAAGAATCGAAAAAACCTCATAAACAAAGGCAAAAATTTTTAAGAAAAACAAAATTTTTGAATTTGTTTAAAAAGAAAAAATAATTTTGCAAAGAAATCTATAAAAAAGAGGTGCTTTTGTGCTACATTTTTTTGATTTGTATTAATGTTAAAACATACTTATGAAAAATACATATTCGCCAAATGAATTTATAATTAAGGAACTGGGAACCAGAAGAGTTAATTCGCCGATTCGTCTTTCTGAGGTTGATGGTGATGGAATTTATAATTATCTTGAATCAGACGAAAGAATTCTTTATGATCCTAATTTGAAAAACCTTAAAACGCTTCAAGAACAAGGAATTGAGCCGATAAGTTTCGAGAAAACAGGACCTTATGAAAAAATATTTTTTGACCCAAGTAAAACCAAAGTTGGTATTGTTACTTGCGGAGGACTTTGTCCGGGATTGAATAATGTTATTCGGGGTTTGGTAATGGAATTGTTTTATCGTTATAATGTAAATAGAGTTATTGGATTTAAGTATGGATATGAGGGATTTGTTTCCGAATTTGGGCATTCTTATGTGGAATTGACCCCACAAAATATAGAAAATATTCATACTATGGGAGGAACTTTTTTAGGCTCTTCCAGAGGAAAACAAGATGTTGAAACGGTTGTTGATACCTTGGACATTTTAAATATTAATGTTTTGTTTACTATCGGAGGAGATGGTACTCTTCGTGGCGCACATGGTATTGTAGAAGAAATAGAAAAAAGAGGTTTGAAAATTTCCGTAATAGGAATTCCTAAAACAATCGACAACGATATAAATTTTATTGACCGAAGTTTTGGGTTTGAAACAGCGGTTTCTATTGCAAGTGAAGTAATAAAAAATGCACATAATGAAGCAAAAGGAGCGCATAATGGAATTGCTATTGTGAAACTTATGGGGCGACAATCCGGTTTTATTGCGGCCACAGCTGCATTAGCTACTCAAGAAGCAAATTTTGTTCTGGTTCCCGAAACGGTTTTTTCTCTTGAAGGAGAAAAAAGTTTTATTGAAGTTTTAAAAAAACGAACTGTTGACAAAAGTCATTCATTAGTAATAGTAGGAGAGGGCGCCGGGCAGTATTTGTTTGAAGATCAGGAGTTTGATACTGATGCTTCCGGAAATTTGAAGTTTAAGGATATTGGTATTTATCTGAAAAATAAAATTGCAGAAGGATTTAAAAAAGATAGTATTGCTCATACAATTAAATATATTGACCCCAGCTACATAATCAGAAGTGCTCCGGCTAATGCTTCGGATAGTCGTTTTTGTATTCAACTTGCACAACAAGCTGTTCACGCTGCAATGGCAGGAAAAACTGATGCGGTTGTTGGTTACTGGAATCAAAATTTTACTCTTTTGCCTATTCCGGTTACTGTTAAAGAAAGAAAACAAATTGATTTGGAGGGGGAACTTTGGTGGAGTGTTCTTGAAACAACAGGACAGCCAACTTCTATGAAGTAGTTATGAATAAATTTAAGCAAACTTTAAAATATGTTTTGTCTGATGTTATTGCTGCGGGGCTTGCATGGACTTTGTTTTTCTTCTTTAGAAAAATTTATATTGAATCTAAATATTTTGGCGAAGTATATCTCTCTATTGATTCTAATTTTTATCTTGGTATTACTTTAATTCCTCTCTCGTGGCTCTTAATTTATTACATTTCGGGTTATTATTATGATATTTATAGAAAGTCAAGGTTGAAAGAAATTTCACAAACCTTTTCAATGTCGCTTTTTGGAGTTTTAATTATATTTTTTAAATTGATTTTAGACGATATTATAACATCTTATAATGATTATTACCAGTCTCTTTTGTTCCTTTTTTTAGCTCATTTTCTGCTGACATATATTCCCAGGGTTTTTATTACCAGCAATACAATAAAGAAAATTCATTCAAAAAAAATAGGCTTTCCTACATTGCTAGTTGGTAGTAATGGTCAGGCTGCGAAAATTTTCCGCGAAATTGAAGATATGAAAAAATCTCCCGGAAATAAATTCGTAGGTTTTGTTAATATTTATAACCATTCAAATCCGGAGCTTGAAGTAGATATTCCTTGTTTGGGCAAATACGAAGATTTACCTGAAATAATCAATAAAAATAAAATAGAAGAAGTAATTATTGCCATCGAGTCAAGCGAACATAATGAAATTAAAGATATATTAAGTAAGTTATTATTTACAAATGTGAGGGTTAAAATTTTGCCTAGTTTGTATGATATAATATCAGGTTATGTGACATTGGTTACTCTATACAAAACTCCTCTTATTGAGATACATAATCGTAGGATGAGCGTTAGTCAGGAAAATCTTAAACGGATTATTGATGTCTCGTTATCATTGTTAGCCGTTATTATACTAATTCCTGTTTATTTTGTTGTAGCCTTGGGCGTTAAGTTGTCGTCCAAAGGTCCTGTTTTTTACAAACAGGAAAGAGTTGGAAAGAACAGCAAACCTTTTAAAATAATTAAGTTCAGATCGATGTTTATTGATGCAGAAAAAGATGGTCCTGCTCTTTCTAGTTCTTCCGACAGTAGAATTACTCCTTTTGGTAAGTTTATGAGAAAAACTCGTCTTGATGAAATCCCTCAATTTTTTAATGTTATTTTTGGAGAAATGGCTTTGGTTGGACCTCGTCCTGAACGCCAATTTTATATTGACCTGATTGTGCCACAAGCTCCTTTTTATATGAGTTTATTAAGAGTTAAACCGGGGATTACTTCACTTGGGCAAGTAAAATATGGCTATGCCGAAAATGTTGAACAAATGATAGAACGCATGAAATACGATTTGGTTTATCTGCAGAATATGTCAATTTATCTTGATTTTAAAATAATGATACTTACCGTTAAAACAGTATTTGAAGCTTCCGGGAAATAGTTTTTTCTCTTAATTATTCTTTCTTCGTTTTTTTTTTACATTTAATTATTGATGTTTTTTTGTAGATTTGCAGTATCTTCAAAAATTAACAGATGAAACGACTATGATTCATTTTAAAACACACAATTAGATGATTATCATAGGAGTTCCATCTGTACCTCTGAAAATAAAAAATAATAAACAGATGAAACGTTTTTTTGCTATAATAATCCTTTTGACCATAGTTGCTACTGCAAATGCTCAATATTATAATGGATTACAAATGAGTTTCGGTAAAAACCGTATCCAATATAAACCATTTACTTGGCGTTATTTGCCATACGATACTTACGATGTGTATTTTTACGACAGAGGAGTTAATCTCGGCAAATATGCAGCTGAAAACATCGATAAAATAATGGCTGAATACGAGAATTATTTTTCGGTTATTTACCATGAAAAAGTATTGTTTGTAATTTATAATAAGTTAGGCGATTTCAGACAGAGTAACGTAGGCTTGCAAACAGGAAATATTGAATTTAATCTTGGAGGAGATATTCAGTTGTTGGATAACAAAGTGTTTATTTATTACGAAGGTGATCATCAAAAATTTGAACAAAATATTAGAAAAGCAATAGCAAGACTTTACGTTAGAAAAATTCTTTACGGAACTGCTTTTACTGATAAATTGGCTAATTCTACTCTTCTTAATGTTCCGCCATGGTTCGAAGAAGGACTTGTTTCTTATGTTGCTCAACCCTACGATATTAACGTGTTTAATAACGTTAGAGATATGCTTGAAAACAGGAAAAAGATTCAATTTAATCATCTTATTGGCGAACAGGCTACTTATATTGGGCATTCTTTTTGGTATTTTATTGCAGAAACTTATGGCGAAGATGTTATTTCAAATATCTTATACTTTGCAAAAATTAGTAAAAGTATAAAAAATGCAGTGTATTTTGTTTTGGGAAAGTCTCTTAATAAAATTACTGATGAATGGAGAGCTTACTACGAAGCCAAATTTGACATTGAAAATAAAAATGTTCCTGATTATGCCTCGGAAGTTTATAAGTCTAAGAAAAAAAGAATTTATCAGAATTTTAAAATCAGTCCTGATGGGAAAAATGTTGCTTTTGTAGAAAATTTTGAAGGAAAGTACAAAGTTTTTATGTACAATTCCGAAACTGATGAGAAACAAAAATTATATAAAGAAGGTCAACGTTTAGAACAAATTGTAGACTATAGTTATCCTTATCTTTCTTGGAACCACAGCGGTAAAATATTGGCTTTTACCACAGAAAAGGAGAGTATTGTTACTTTTTGGACTTATAACCTTGAAAAAGACGAATTAAAATCTAAAATTTTACCATATATCAGCAAAGTGCTGTCTTTTTCCTTTTCTCCTAATGGTTATTATGTCGCTTTTTCTGCTATTTCAAATGGCTATACAGATATTTTTGTTTTCAATATGCTTACCAGTCAAATGGAAAGAATAACTTATGATTTAGCCGACGATTTATCTCCTCAATTTAACCAATATTCTGATAAAATTATTTTTTCTTCAAATAGAACTTACGATACTATTCAACGATTCTTTAATTATGAAGACAATTATCCTTTGTCTAAAACATTTGACCTTTATTTTTTGGATTTTAAGGCTGAAAATATAGTTGTTACTCCGTTGACCGCTACTAAATTTTCTAACGAAAATGAGGTTATTAGTGCCGGAAATGACAGATATTTTTTTCTTTCTGATTCTTCAGGAGTTAATAATAGGTATTTGTTAAATTTTGATAGTACAATTAGCTTTATTGATACAATTGTTCATTACAGATATGTCACTAAAATAACTCAGGTTACTGAATATACCAAGAATATAGAATCGCAGGATATTAAAAGAAACTACATTGGTGAGATTCTTTTGGATAACAAAAAAATGAGAATGTTTGAATATCCTTTTTCTTATGATGATATTTCTAATAATTCTATAGTACAAAAACCAACATATTTCAGGGCAAAATACTATAAAAATCAGATTTACAAACTTGAAAAACAAAAAGAAAATATTAGATTAAAGGAATTTGCTGAAAAAAAATTAGACAGTTTATATCCTTATTATCAAGCAAAAATACTAGCTCCGGATACTTCTAAAATTGACATCAATAATTATGTTTTTGAAGTGGAAAAAGATACAGTTTTTAGAGCTTTTTTTGAAAAGGAAAATGCCGAAAAGAAAGATACTTCTAGATTTCCTCAAATGAGAGTTTATCACCCAACATTTTATATCAATGATTTAAAAAGTCAAATTGATTTTAGTATGTTAAATCAAACTTATCAACCTTTTACCGGTGGTCCTTTCTTTTTTAATCCCGGAATGAGTTTGTTTACAACTGTCGGAATAGATGAGCTATTTAATGATTATAAACTTTTAGGTGGCTTTAGATGGGGTTTTAATAATTCTATGGAATATTTATTGAGTATAGAAAATCTTAAAAAACGGGTTGATAAACAGCTGATTTTTTATAGACAAGTGCTTTCTAATGATTTTAGTCAAAATGATTACGAATATAATCTGCAGAAAATGAAAGTGAATCAGTTGATGTTTATTTTACGCTATCCTTTTAATCAGGTAACTTCTGTAAAAGGAACTTTGATGGGTAAATACGACAGAACAATTCATCTTTCAACAGAGTATACTACTTTGGTAGAACCTGATCATTACAGTGTTTATACGGGAGCCAAAATTGAATACATTTTTGACAACACTAAAGATTTGTCTTTAAATTTAATGGAAGGGATTAGATTTAAAGTTTTTGGAGAATTTTATCAGCAAGTTGAAGGAGATTTTGATTATACGGTAGTATTGGGGGCAGATTTAAGAGTTTATAAAAAAATATTTAGAAATTTTATTTATGCCGGTCGCATTGCAGGAAGCACTTCACAAGGTTCGGGTAAAGTTCTGTATTATTTGGGAGGTGTAGATAATTGGTACGATTTGTCTTTTGACCCAACTGGAAAAGGTTTTTTCGATCAATCTGTAAATATCAATTACGATGAAAATTATTTGTTTCAGGCAGTAGCTACCAATATGCGTGGTTTTAGTCAAAATATTAGAAATGGTAACAGCTTTTTGCTTAGTAATCAGGAATTAAGATTACCTATTATTCAGGTTTTTGCAAATCATCCTATGAATTCAGAATTTTGGTACAACCTTCAAGTGGTAGGTTTTTTTGATATTGGTTCGGCTTGGAATGGTTGGTCTCCTTATGATGAAAAAAATATTTATAATACTATTATTGTTCAGCGAGATCCATTTACAGTTATTGTTGATATTGATAGACCGCCTTTTGTTTATAGTTATGGATTTGGACTAAGAACAAAATTATTAGGTTATTTTGTGCGGTTAGACTGGGCTTACGGAAAAGAAGGTCATTTTTCTCATGACCCTAAATTCTATTTTTCTTTAAGTTTAGATTTTTAGTACTTGTAAAACAGGTTTTTAATTACAGAATAGATTAACACTTAGACTTATTTTTTTTGTAAATTTGCCTGTCAAATGTTTTTTTTCACACAAGATTTTTGCTTTTTTTTAGTTTTAATATTAAAGGTTCCAAAAAAAACTGGAATGATAATTAAGTCGTTACTTAAATCAACTTAAAAATAGATTATGAAAAAATATGTGTTTTTTGCCTTAGTCTTTATTTTTGCATCTTGTGTCGATGGAATGATTACTTTTTATGTTAATGATTCAACCGATACCACAATTGAAAGTTCTTTTCCAATTAACTTACCTATTAATATTCCAATTCCCCCTGTTAGTACAACTGCTACTCAGGAATATGAAAATAATAAAACAGCTCCAAACTTAATTGAAGAAGTTATTCTTGAAAAATTGACTGTGACCATTACTAATCCTTCTACCGAAGATTTTTCAGTCTTAAAATCCGTTCATATTTATATGAAAAAATCTGATGATTCTGATAAAGTTGAGGTTGCATATCTTGATAATATTAGTTCTACTGCTAAATCAGTGGATTTAATTTGCACCGAAGCAAATTTGGTAGAATATCTTAGAGAAGATTCTTATAAAATAGATACCGAAGTTGAAGTAAAAGAGTATTTATTACATGATGTTGATATTCATATAGATTTAAAATTTAATGTTACCGCAAAAGTTTTATAAAAAAACAAAGAGATGAAGAAGATATTAATTGCGCTTATACTGACGTCTTTATTTTCTTTTGGATTAGCAAAAGGACAAAATTCGGCTGATGATTCAACAAAGTTAGATCTTCAAAAGGTGTTTTATACATGGAACGAAGCTATGAAAGCTCCTCAGTATGTCTGCAATTTATATTTGAATGGCAGAACTCTCGATACTCTTTCTCCTCAAATTGGGAAAATGGTTAATCTTAGGGTTTTACTTATCAGTAAAAACAAATTAACTTCTTTGCCTGTCGAAATTGGGCTGCTTAAACTTTTAATTAGGCTAAATGCCTCTGATAATAGGCTTACTGAGCTGCCTTCTTCTTTTAGCGGTTTGCAAAAATTAGAAGAACTCAATCTGAGTAATAACAAAATTAAAAAATTACCAACCGATTTTGGTAATCTAAAAAGTTTAAAAAAATTATATTTGCAAAATAATGATATTTCTTCATTGCCGGCTAGTATTTCTGAATTGCAAAATTTGGAGGTTTTGAATTTATCTAATAACTTGTTGGACTCGTTACCTCACGAAATTAGATTGATGACAAACTTGAAAGTTTTAGTTTTAGAACAAAATAATATTGACGCTCATTCAAAAGATATTATTAAAAGGTTCTTGACTCAAACTGAAGTTATTTATTAGTCAGTAAATGATTTTTTTAGATTAAAGCAAATATAAAATGAACAAATTTTTTTTTAATTTCCTTTTTTTTCTTGCAATATCTGTGGGAATAACTAAAGCTCAGTCCACAAATTATGATACAACAGTAGTAGATTACGAAAAGATTTATTATTCATGGGAAGAAGCTATGTGGATGCCCAAAAGAGTTTGTAATTTGTACCTTTATAATCAGGGGATTGACACTCTTTCTTCACGTATTTCTGAAATGAAAAATTTAAGAGTTTTATTTCTTAAAAAAAATAGAATTAAAATTTTGCCATATCAAATAGGAACTTTAGCTCATCTGAAAAAGTTAAATTTAGCTGAAAATAAATTAGTAGTGCTTCCTTCTTTATTTACAAATCTTGATAGTCTGGAAGAACTCGATTTGAGCAAAAATAAATTAAATATTCTTCCTGAGGATTTTGGGAAGTTGACTAACTTGAAAAAATTATATTTACAGGAAAATAATTTAACTTCTTTGCCTTCAAGTATTGGCGAATTGCAAAGTCTGGAACTACTCAATTTGTCATTTAATGAACTTACGGTTTTGCCTCCTGAAATTAGATTGCTTACTAATTTGAAAATTCTTGTGTTAGAAGGAAACGATATTGATGCTCATTCAAAGGACATTATTCAACGCTTTTTAAAAGATACACAAGTAATTTATTAAAAAAAAGCAATATATTTCCTTTATATATTGTGATTTCCTCTCAAAAATAATGACTATTGTTGTTTAAAAACAAATTAATGAAAATAAATATAATTACTCTGGGTTGTTCTAAAAACCTTGTCGATTCTGAGGTTTTGGGCACACATTTACATAAATTTAAAAATAAAATTATTTTCGACGGCGAAATTGATTCCGGCAAGATAGCTATTGTAAATACATGTGGTTTTATAAATGACGCAAAAGAAGAATCAATAGAAACTATAATGAATTTAGTTCAGGCTAAACAGGAAAAATCTATTGAAAAAATTTATGTAATGGGTTGTTTGTCTGAGCGTTATAAAAAAGATTTGATTTCTGAAATTCCTGAGGTTGATGGTTTTTTTGGCGTTAATGATTTGCCCGAAATTTTATCTTCTTTAAACGCCGACAGTAAGAATATTTTGCACGGCGAACGTCTCATTTCTACTCCCTCGCATTATGCTTTTTTGAAAATTGCAGAAGGTTGTAACAGACAATGTGCTTTTTGTGCAATTCCAATGATTCGTGGCAATCACATTTCTCAACCTGTTGAAAATATAGTTGCCGAAGCAGATTATTTAACCAAAAACGGTGTTAAAGAATTGATGTTGATTTCGCAGGACTTATCTTATTATGGGAAAGATTTATACGGTGAATATCATTTAAGAAAATTGCTTGATGAACTCGTGAAAGTCGAAAAATTGGAATGGCTGAGGCTACATTATCTTTATCCAACAGATTTTTTGGAGCCGGTACTTGATTTAATGGCACAAAATCCTAAAATTTGTAGTTATATTGACATACCTTTTCAGCATATTAGCAGTAAAATTTTAAAATCTATGAAAAGAGGTCACAGCGAAAAATCTGTTCGTGATTTGGTTGATTTATTTAGAAAAAAAGTGCCTGATGTTGCTCTCAGAACTACAATGATTGTTGGTTATCCGGGCGAAACTGACGAAGATTTCAGAAAACTTGTAGATTTTGTTCAACAAGCTGATTTTGACAGACTTGGCGTTTTTACTTATTCCGAAGAAGAAGGCACTTCAGCCGCAAAATTTAAAGATGATGTTTCTGCTGAGTTAAAACAGGAGCGTCTTGATGAAATTATGGAAATTCAAAGTAGTATTTCATTGAAAAAAAATCAGGAGAAAATTGGAAAAATATTTAAAGTATTGATTGACAGAGAAGAGCAAGATTATTTTGTTGGCAGAACCGAATTTGATTCTCCGGAAGTTGACAATGAAGTTCTTATTCCGAAGACAAAAAAACTTAAAACGGGTTTATTTTATAATGTGAAAATTAATTCTGCCGAAGAATTTGACTTAATTGGTGAAGTTGAATAATCTATAATTAGTATGCTTTTTGTCCTATAATATTTCCTTTGGGATTGTAGAGACAAACTACAATATATGTTCCTCCGGGAGTTTTAGCCATTGCACAACCTATCGAAACTGTTTGTTTCCATATTATTTGAGAATAATGTCCAAAAATTCTGAGATTTTTTTCGGTTATAGTATCTCCGTGAAAATATTTTTGTTCTGATGCCCAATGAGATACAACTTCTTTTGCTGTTGGTTCTTTTGTTGAACGATAAAGATTCACACCATAATAATTATCAATTTCGGTCGAATACATATTCTGAGCAACTATATCTGCTTGTTGTTGAGCTTCTAGTGCAAGTGTGTCTGACCATCGCACATCGGGTACCCCAACAATCTGCCTGTGCGTATTGTGTTCTGCTAGATAAAAATACGCCTCAGATTCGTCTAAATTTTGGCCATAAACAGAACAAGCTATTATTACAAAAAACAATACAGATGTGACTTTTTTTATCATGATTAAATTAGGCTTTTTATTAGTACTTTTTTGTAGATCTTAAAATTATTGTGTTTAATTGTCTGTTAGCTAGTTAATTACGCCATTGTGAATGATAAAGGATCAATCTCTATGTTCAGAAAGTAAATCAAAATATTAACCTATTTGTTTTTAGGCTTTTTGTAATTTTCTACTGGTTTTTCGTCAAGATAATTTCCTGCTGGATCATATTCGCAAACCCAATAATGGTTTCCTGATTTTGAAACAGCTTCTGCACAACCTAAATGTATTGTCGAAGACCAGATAACTTGAGTGTAATGTCCAAATAAACTAAAGTTCTGATTGCTAATAGCTTCGCCGTTATAAAATTTTTGTTCATCTGCCCATAAATCAACTACTTCTTCGGGAGTTGGCAAATACGTTGACACAAAAATGTTTTCTCCGTATTCTAATTCACTATGCATTAGTTGGTCTTTTTTTGCTATTAAATTTGCCCAATTTTGTGCTTCTTCGGCAAGTTCATCAGACCATTCAATGTTAGGAGCGCCTTGCTCTTGTCTGTACATATTGTGTCGGTCAACTAATTTATTAATTGTTTCTTCCGAAAAACCTTCCTGACCAAAGACAGGGCTTATTAAAATTATTGTTAAAATTGAAAGTAGAATATTTTTCATGTTTTTGTGTTTTAAATGTTATTATTCTTTGAAAAAATTATCAACAAATGTTTTAAAATTGCTGATTGTTTCGTTTGCTTCGTGTTGAATGCTTAATTCTTCGTGAATTTCAATTGCACTTTGTCTCGAAGGATGAGTTTTATCAAATAATTGTTCGTAAATATCTAACGCATAGTCAATATGGTATATTGCGTTACCAAAATCTTCAATACTTTGGTAAATAAGAGCCATTATTTTGTATGCATCTGCTAATTCTTTACTGTTATTTCCATATTTTTGAGTCATGTATTCAAGATTATTTTGGCCGTAATAAAGTGCTTTTTCATAATCTTTTGCCATGATAAACAAAGCCGGAAGCCTTTGTATATCAAATTCTGACGGATTTCTTAAATCAAAAATATTTTCCAGAATTTCTCCTGCAAAGTTAAAATAATACGACGCTTTTTCGTAGTAACCCAATTGATTCATTACTTCTCCAAGATTTTCATTTAGGTCGATAATTGCATCGGTTGCTGTAGTTATGCTTTTCATAATATGCAGAGCATAAGGTATATATTTGAAAAAATCAGCATTGTTTTCTTCGAATGTAATTTTTTTGTTAACAAAATCAATCATTTTTGAAATAGAGCGAGCGTCTGGTTTTAGTTTTTTGTGTAAAATATTTCTAATTGATTGATTTACAGAAATTAAGTTGTTGTTTACTTCAATCCAACCACTCATGTGAAGTTCCAAAATGTTGTTAACAAAATTGTCTGTTTCTTTTTTTGTAACTTGCAGAATATTTTGGATTTCTCTGAACGAAAAATTGTAGTCAGGCAAACAAATTAAGTTGGTTAAGATTTGTTTTTGTTCATTTGTAAAGTCCTGAACCTGATATTCATAAAGCGCCATTAGGTATTTTAATAAACGTTTATGAATGTTAGCAGATTTTATCGAAATATTTGGATTAATATATTTATTAAGGTGATGAACTTTTTTTTCTTTTTCATCAAAAACTTGTTGTAATTTGTTGAAAGTTAGGCTTTTGTGGTATTTTATTTGTTTTCCTATAAAATTAGCCAAAAATAAATTATTGTCTGTTTCTTCAAGTAAATTTGCTGTTTTTTGAGCATTTTCTTCTGAAGTGTACGCAGTTAGTATTTCTACAATGTCATTTTTAGAAGGAATTTTTAGGTCGATATTTTTTAATCCGGCTAATTTTGATTCTGATGTTATAAGAATTTTCCAACCGGTGTTTTTTTCTATTTCTTTTATTATTGCAATATGTTGCACACTGTCTATAGAATCAATAATCAGTAAGTTAGTGCCTTCTACCTCTTTTAAAATTTCAAGTAAATTATTGTAGCTACTGAAAATATTATTGGAAATATTGTACTCAAATTTTAGTTCAGAATTTATGAATGAATTTATAAAATCTATTCTAAAATCTTCTTGTATTTTGACATAAGCTACGTGGTCGAACTTTTTTTTGTGTTTGACCGAATAATCAATAGCTGCCATAGTTTTTCCCGAACCGGCAATTGGGCTGAAAAGCACACAAATCTGATTATTGTTTTTGAAGAAGATATTGTCTAATAAAGAATTAGTTTCTTTGAAAACACCTGATTTTATAGATTTTGTGTCGTTTACGGCAGTGATGAAGTATGGGAGCTTTTTTGAGCTTGATTTATTTGTATTTAAATACCTTTCGTAAATTTTCAAATAATTGTTTACGATAGGACCGTTCCAAAAATCGATTTCAAGTTTTGAAGAATTGCCAATTTCATCAATAAATTTTTCTACTTCGTCATTTGTTTCAATGTAATTGATAAACAAAATTGCATCAAAATCTTTCTCATCTTCAACAAATTCAACTATATTTGTCATGGATTCCAAAAAATTTTCTGAATCAGGACTAAATATATCAAAATTTAGATTTACAGCAGTTTTTAATTCGGGTGAAAAAATTTGATATGTCTTTTTTGTGGATTCATTTGTGTTTTCTAAAAAAGTGTTAGTTTCGTATATGTCATTTAAAACTTTGATTAGAAAATCATTCAGCTTTTTTTTATCAAGTTTCATTTTGTGGATTATTATTGATTTTTAAAAATTCTTTCAAAGATAAAAATTTACTTTATTCAAAAAAGTTAATTTTTTTAGAGATTTTTTTTAGCTTTGCATAAAAGTTGTTTCGTTTAACTCATATTCAAATTTAATACTATGAATAAATTCTTTTCAATATTGGCTTTTGCAATAGTTTTTCTAGTTGCAATTTCGTGTGAATCATGTAACGGTGGGGGTGAAGGAACTGAAACAGATACAATTGCAAATAATTCTGAATTTGATGAACAAAAGTTTTTCGAAGGTATTGATCAGTCAAAAGTTGCTCAGATTAACGCAATTGTTGAAGGTTTTACGAGTCCTGTTGAAATGGCGGCAATGATTAAAAATAATCATATTGAATTTTCAAAAGATTATTTAGTTGAAACATCTATTGCAGACAGCTATGAAACCAACATAAAAAAAGCCATTGGTCTTGGTGTTTTGAGCGCTGATTTAGGCTACTTAAATATTTACCAAAAAACCGGTCAAATGGTTGATTATTTAGTTGCCATAAATAATATCGCAGGAGATCTTAGAGTGGCGCAATTCTTTGATTTTCAAACACTTAAAACTCTTGTTACTAACGGTGATAATATGGACTCTTTGTTGTTTATGACTGTTAGTAGTTTTCACCAAATTGACGCATATTTTACTTCAAGCAATAGAAGTTTTTTGACCGTTTTGAGCGTTACAGGTGTTTGGATTGAAAGTTTATATTTGCTTACACAAGTTGCTAAGGATAATGAATTCAAAGATTTTACAACTCAAATTGGGACTCAAAAAGATTTGCTTACTCAATTGGTTGAAATTGTTAAGGTGTATAAAGGTCATCCTCAGTTTGATTATATTCTTGAAAATTTAAAAAATGTACAAAAAGCTTTTGACCCGGTAACAATTACTGTTCAGGAAACAGAAGGAAGAGTTGAGTTTATAGATGGAAATTACATTATCTATCCATCAGAAGAAACTGTTATTGATGTTCCCGAAGGAACTCTTGAAAATATTATTAAAGCAACTGAAACTGCTCGAAATAGTATAATTAATATCAAGTAAATTTTACTTTTTTGAAAAAACAACACGATGAAAGAAGTCTTATTAGATAAAGAGTTTGCTGAGGTTTATTATGAATCTGATTTAAATGTTATTACTGTTATTTGGAGGAGTATTGTTGATTCAAAGCAATACAAAGAAACATTTGAAATAATTCTGAAAGGCATTGGGAAATACGATATTCCCTTGTTCTTGTCAGATACCAGAAAACAAGGAGTAGTTGACCCTAAAGACAGAAAATGGCTTGAAACTGAAATTATTCCTGCTGCTTTAAAAGCAGGATTGAAGTATACTGCAACGGTTTTATCCAAAGATATTTTTAAAAAATATTATTTGAATAAACTAAAAGATGAATCAAAAAAAGCCGGAATGGCTGGTTTTGGTATATTTGATGATTTTGACGAAGCTAAAGATTGGCTTATGAAAAATAAAATAAAAAACAATATTCAATAAAAAATCGGATTTTATCCGGTTTTTTTTTGATTTCTTTTCAGACTAAATAGATTATTTATGAATACTTTTATTTTAGAGGAAAAACATTTTCAACAGATAAAATGGTCTGGTGGAATTTCTACTCAGTTATATATTTCCCCTGTTGATGCCGGTTATTCTGAGCGGAATTTTGAAGTGAGAATAAGTACTGCAAAAGTAGAAATTGGAAAATCAAATTTTACTTCATTACCCGGAATTGAACGTAAATTAATGATTTTGGAAGGCGAAATTTTAATAAATCATGAAAATCATTATTCAAAAAAAATGAAACAATTTGATGTTGATTCTTTTAGCGGAGATTGGAATACAACATCAGTCGGAACTTGCACCGATTTTAATGTTATGACTACCGGCAATATAAAAAGCGAACTGTCAATTTTAAAAGTTGTAGCAAAAAGCACAACAAAAATAAATATTTCAAAGCAAAGTAAAACGCTGTTTTTATATGCTTTTAAAGGTAATATTGACGTTGAAATAAATCAAGTTAAGTATATCCTTAAAAAAGGCAATTTATTAGTTGTTGAAAATATTAAAGTTGATTTAATTTCTTTATTTGCGGAAGACCAATCGGAAATAGTTGTGACCAAAATATTTTAAGTTGCTGAATTCTTAATATTTTTGCTTCTGCTTTTCCCTTTATAAAAATCGTCATTCATTTGTAATTTGATTTTTTATTGAGAAAATCATGTTATTGTGTTTTGTTGTAGAGCCACGCCATTGTGAATTGTTGTTAAAATCCGCCGTTGCGTTTTGTTGTAGAGCCACGTCGCGGCGTGGCTCTACAACAAAACATTGTCCACGAAAACCGTAATTGAAATTATTAAATCAAAAAAATCAATTATTTTTAATTTTCAATCTTTTTTGCTTTGCTACGACAAATAAGGAACAAAATCAATGAAACAATAGTCATCAAAATTCCGAAAATTAACGCAAGCAAACAGCAAATACAAGTGTCTTTTACTGTGATGTTTATGTCATCTTTTGCTTTGCAATCGTCAGCAAATGTAACTTCTACCAAATAATTTCCGGGCTGATTTACTGTTATTGTTTGAGTTGTTTCTCCGTTGCTCCAAAGGTAAGAAACTCCGCCCGGGCCGGCATCTAATGTGTAATTTTCACCCTCTTTGATGGTAACATCGTCACCTAAAAAAACTTTTCTTCCGTTAATTGTGATTTTTTCAACAATTGTGTCTTCTATTCCATTGATTGTTGTGATTACAACAACTTCAAATTCACCGCCTTTTGTGTATTTGTGTGTTGGACTTTTTTCGGTTGAATTGTTATCTTTTCCGGAATCAGGGTCGCCAAAATCCCAGTAAACTTTTTCTATAAATTCGGAGTTTGTAAGTTCAAATTTTGTTTCGTCACCAAAACAAGTATTGTAGTATGAGAGGGAAGAACCGCCGTAAAAACTTGTTGCTTTTAGAAAAACTCCTGAATCGTAGTCAGAATCGCCAACATCGCAAATTGCAATTTTAATGTGATAAGTTTCTCCCGGCACTACAACTGCTTGTGCAATAAGAGGTTTTGTTAAGCCATCGTACTCAATGTTGATTCCGTCTTTGTTGTCGGTGAAAAATTCTTTGTTTTTCTTTGAGTTAACATTGTCAATAGTTACAGGAATTTCTGTTCCGGGTACCAAAGCAATATTTAAGTTCGTGTACATTCCTCCTTCAGGATTTTTTCCTGTTAAAAAAAATGCAAAAACATCGTTAAACCCTTGATTTACGTATTCCGGGTATTCTTCTGATGCAAAAATATATTCAAATCTGACGGTGTCTGACGAAGGTTTAAAATCAAATTCCAAAACAGCGGCGTCAGAAGTGTAATGACCGGGAACTAATTTTTGAATGTCATTGTCGCCGGCAGTGTTAAATTCGGTTTTTGTATAATCGGAATCGTTTGGTCCCGAGGCGTTAGTAATATCGCCGGTTGCCAGAATAATTCCGTTGTCGAAACAAACAGCAGGATCGCCTTCGTAAAAGTATCCAATAGCACTAGAACTTCCTGTGTATTTGATGTTTGTGATAATAACTGAACCGGTAATTAAAACTTCTTTTATTAGTTGTTCGGTTGTGTATTTTGACTTGTCAACTTTTAGTTCCTGACCAAATATTGATGTTGCAAATAGGCTAATAAGTAAAAATATTTGTAGTTTTTTGAGCATGAGATTCAGTTTTACAGATAATGAACAAATAGGATTACAATTACAAAAATTATTGATAGAATCATAGGTATTAGAAACATCCAACACGGACACAACATTTTTTCTAATTTTATAATATATTCCTTTTGATTTTTGTCAAATTTGAAGGTTTCTTCTTTTTGCATAGCGTATCATTTTTATTAGTTACAAATGTAAAAATAAAATCTTTGAATAAAAACGGAAATTTGAGAATAATAATTTGGTGACATTTTATTCTTTTAACAAAAGTTGAATATTTGATTCTTTTTTTAATGGACAATCGTTCGATAAAAACAACTTAATAAGGTTATAATCAGATTGATAGCTAAGTTTTTCAACTGAGATAAACAACTGGTTACCAATGATCTGTGGGTTCATCAAAGCGTTTTTAAGAAGTAATCAGTGAATCTGTGGCAATACACTTATCTTGCTTTTGATGTTTAAATTATCTCCTTCAAAGAAAAACCATTTTTGAGCAAATTATCAGGTTTCAAAAGTTCTGTAATTCTTTTTGAATCAAGTATTTTAAGCTTTTCGTTGGCTTCAAAAATATTGATTTTATTTTCTCGCATTTCTTTTGCCAATTCCGATGCTTTGTTGTAACCAATAAATGGAATCAAAGCGGTTGTAATCGAAGGACTTGCAAAAAGTTTTTCTTCTGCTACTTTGGCATTTATTTTTATTCCTGAAAAAAGATTATTTTTAAGTGTTTTTGTAGAAGCAATCAGAAGTTTCAGACTATCAATTATACTGTGACCAATTAACGGAATATTTGCATTTAATTCTAAATGACCTTGTCCGGCTAAACTGCTTATAATTATATCGTTAGCGTAAATTTTGTGTGCCGCACTCACAACAAATTCAACAATTACAGGGTTCACTTTTGAAGGCATTATTGAACTTCCAACCTGTTTTTTGGGTATTTCAATTTCTTTGCTTCCAACTAAATCTGACGCAAGAAGTCGAATATCCGAAGCCATTTTTTCGAGATTTACGGCGTTTGCTTTTAAAATTCCGTGTACTTCAACAATTGAATCGAGATTATTTGTTGCGTCAACCAGATTTTCGCCGCGAGTGACAGGAACGTTAGTAATTTCGCGTAGTTTTTGAACTACTTCCATTACAAAAAAACGAGGAACAGTCAGTGAAGTGCCAATTGCGCTGCCACCAAGATTTACAACTTTTATACGTTCAAAACATTTTGAAATTCGCCACCAATCTCTGCCAAGTGCATCATTATACGAACTAAAAAGTTTTCCAAACGACGAAGGAACTGCTTCTTGCATTTGAGTATAGCCAATTCGCAGTACATTCCTGTATTTTTGTTCCAATTTTTCCACTACAAATCTGAGTTCATTTACCGAAGTTTCAAGTTCCGATAAAAGTTTCATTACTGCAACGATAAGGGCAGTTGGAACTGTATCGTTTGTTGATTGGTAAATATTTGCAGCTTCTATAGGGTCAATAAAGTTATATTCTCCGGCTTTTTTACCGATTTTTTGTAATGCAATATTGCTGATTATTTCGTTGATATTCATGTTGATACTTGTTCCGGCTCCACCTTGAACAGCAGGAATAATAAAATTGTCGAAATATTCTCCTTCCGAAACTTCGTCAGCGGCTTTTAATAGAACATTTATAATTTCATCGTCCAGGAATTTTATGGGTAAATCTTCTAGTTTATAGCTTTGTGCCGAAGCTTCTTTGAAATCTTTGTATGTTAGGTAGCAAGCTTTTTTCACAAAACCCATTGCCATGTACCATTCTTTTGAAAATCTAGTTTCATCGGGAAAATTTTCCTTTGCTCTAATTGAATGAATGCCGTAAAGTGCATTTTGTGGTATTTCAAGTGATCCTATATAGTCGGTTTCTTGTCTCATTTTTGTTTTATTTTAATAATTATTGCAAATTTAAAGTAAAAAACATAAATAGTATAAATGTATTTTTAAAGAGCCAAAAAATATGTTGGGTTTACTTTATTCAGGTATTTTAAAGTGTTTTTTTAAATGAAAATGACTAATTTTGACGCTCAAACAGTTGTAAAGATTTATAATTAGTAAACATTCATACAATTATTTAATGATAATTAAATTTAAATACCAAGTTTTGTTTTTTTTGAGTTTCATTT
Source organism: Bacteroidales bacterium (assembly GCA_016938685.1). GTDB lineage: Bacteria > Bacteroidota > Bacteroidia > Bacteroidales > JAFGUD01 > JAFGUD01. The sequence goes on from JAFGUD010000279.1 coordinate 37,264, forward strand.
TATTCGTATCATGTGGAAATTCAAATTTGCCTACAAATAATGTTGTTTTATCAAAAGATTCTTTAGTGTATTCTGTTAGTGCTGTAATAGATGGTGAATGTTATAATGCTGATTATAGAAGTAATTCAGTGTTATATATTACCAATTCAATGAATGACACATTGATAAAAAAGAAGGAGGAGGGTATTTCTCCTGTCCAATTGGTGTTTGAAGATTTTAACAATGATGGATACCTAGATATTCGCTATGGATATAATTCTAATTATTATTTCGAGATGATTTTGTTGTTCATCCCTGAGACAAAAGAATTTAAACAAATTGAAAATAATGATGATTGTGATTATGCATATTCCAAAAACATAAAAGGAACGGATTTTTACTATTCTTTTTCTCCATATCTTTGTGGTAAAAATAATTGGATTAGTAAATTGTATGTTATCAAAGATCTTAAAATAAAAGATAAAGGATTGATACATTATAAGCAATGCAAAGATGATGATAAAGGAATGTATATTTATAGATTATCTGATGATAATGAGATCTTAATAAAAAAGTTTTCGCTAAAAGAAGCTGTGAACTATGAGAATTATTGGATTGATAATTATGAAGAATTTGAATAATACATTTGCAAAAATACAACTCATAAATTACAGAACAAACATAAAAGGAAATTTTCAGAAAAAATAGTATCTTTGAAAAAGCAAAAAAATAATATTATGATTGGAGATATTTTAAAAGGTTTGCAAGGCGAAACAAGCGGTCAGCTTACTAAAATTCCGGGGTTTAATTCAAATCAGCTTGATGATGTTTTTGGAATTGCCGGAGACGTTGTAACAAAACAAGTAGGTTCTCAACTTTTGGGTGGAAATTCGGGTGCATTAATGAGCCTTTTTTCAAAAGGTTCTAATAATTCTTCTGCAAATGATTTGCAAGGTTCTATTGAAAAGGGGATTATAACCAAACTTACGTCAGATTTAGGAATGAATAGGAATGTTGCTTCTCAGGTTGTTTCTGTTTTATTACCGTCAATTTTGGGTAAAGTAACCGGAATAAATAGCAAAACTCCCGACAATGATTTGTCGCCTCTTGAAAGTCTTTTTGGCGGCGGAAAAGGAAAGAATGATATTGGAGGAATGCTTAATAAATTGTTTTAATATTAATTTGCATTAAGGTAAGGTTTCTGTAATCAAATTTTAAATGATTTTGCATAAAAGCGATATCGATTTTTTTTAGAAACTTTATCATATTTGTCACTCCGACGTTAGGAGGGGTCTATACAGCGATTGTTTTTTATGAATAAGAGATTCTTCATTCTTCGGAGTAGAACAAAGTTGGTTGTTGTTGAAAAACAGAGATATACAAAACTAAGAACTAAGAGGTAAGAACTAAATATTATTAACTATCAATTATTAATTATTAATTATTAATTATTAACTATTAATTAAATTCTGTTATCGTATATAAAAAAGTTTGTTGTGTCAGATTTGTCGATATATGTCCAGCCGTTTTTTTTGTGGGCTTTCAAAGAAGCGATGTTTTTATCTGAAATAGAACAGAGTAGGTGAGAGTATTTTTCTTTTGCCGATTTACTTAGCAACTCTAACATGTTTTTAAATAATCCCAGATGTCTAAAATCTTTGTTTATACAAACCTGACAACTATAGCCAATTTTTTCCTCCGGTATGTTATTGCTTTTGGCAATTTTTTTCGCCATATTTCTTTGATAATCTATTTGTTGAGTTGTTGCGTTTTTCCCAATAAGATAATAAGCAACAATTTCATCAAAATTAAAAGCAGTTACAATTTCCTGAGCCGTTACAATTTTTTCAAAATCTTCTTTGCTATATTCAATTCTGATAAAACCTTTTTCTCTTTGTATAGGATCAAGATTGTCCACCAAGAATTTTTTGTTTAGAAAAACAAGTTGGTCAACATGTTCAATTTTAGGAAATCCGACAATATATTCCATTCAAAAGTAGTGTTTAGTCTTTTAAGTTGCTATAATTATGCCAAAAGCATCTTTATTAAAATGATTTAATTTTATGTGGTTTGCAAATATAAATAAATAATTGAAAATCAATTCGATTTTATAAAATTACTGCATGATTTTAAGATTTTCAGGTTTTGGTTCAATGTGAATTGTGGCAACCATTTGAAGTTTTGTTTTTAATGCTTCTTCAACTGCATCTGTTAAATCGTGGGCAAGATGTAATTCGAGATTTGGAGGCAAATATATGTGCATAGTAAGTTCATGATGATTTCCATAAGAATGTAAATGAATGTGATGAGGATAAATTTGCATATTTGCGGCTTCATTAGCAACTTTAATTATTTTTTGTTGAAGTTCGGCTTCAGGGCTTTCTCCGATAAAAGATTTTGCAACGTCTTTCATTATTTCATAGGCTGTAAAACCTATTATTAAAGCAACTGCTATCCCTAAAACTCCGTCAATCCACCAAAAATATTTGCTGATAAAAACCCCAATAAGAATTACTACCGAAGAAATTGCGTCGCTTCTGTGGTGCCACGCATCAGCTTTTAATGATTTTTTGCCTGATTTTTTTGCTCCCCAAATGGAAATTTGTGCCATTATTTCTTTGAAAACAATTGTTAATCCCATTGCAACATAAACAATTGTGCCGTATGTGGCAGTTTCCTTATCAACAAGTTTTTCAACGCCTTTTATCATAAATTCAATTGAAATAACAACCAGCATAATGGATAAGATACCCGAAGCAATTGTGTCGGCTCTGCCAAATCCGAACGGGAATTTTTTTGTAGGTCTTTTTTCTGTAATTTTTACACTTACCAAAACAATTAATGAACTTATTGAATCAGACATTGTGTGCCAGGCATCAGCAATTACAGCAACCGAATGTGAAACAATTCCTGCCAATAGTTTTAAAACAAAAAGTGCTATATTACCTATAATGGAAACCCAAATGCTTACATAAGCAGAAAAATTTTCGTTTTCCTTCTTTTTTGCTATTTTTGACATAAAAAAAGATGGCTTTTAGATTGTTAAAAATATTTACTTTATTATTTGTGCTAATTTTTTTTGATTCTTGCCAATATTCAAGTGATTGCGATTTTACATCTGTTGTTTATTTTGATGCAGATAGTGCTTATTCGTATATTGAAAAACAAGTGAATTTTGGATCAAGAATTCCCAATTCAGACGCACAAGAACAATGTGCTTTCTATTTGCAAAACAAATTAGAAAGTTTTGGTGCAAATGTAATCATTCAAAACGCAAATGTAACACGTTTTGACGGAGAAAATCTGAAAATGATAAATATTATTGGGCAGTATTATCCTGAAAAGGAACGTCGGATATTACTTTTTGCTCATTGGGACAGTCGTTATTTTGCAGATATGGCTCCCGAAGGTGAAGATAAATTTATTCCGGTTACAGGTGCAAATGACGGAGCAAGCGGAGTAGGGGTTTTGTTGGAAATTGCTCGTCAGATAGAAATAAAAGAACCAAATGTTGGAATTGACATAATATTTTTTGACGCAGAAGATCAAGGGCAACCACTTTATTTAGATATTTATGATGAAAAAGCTTGGTGTTTGGGTTCTCAATTTTGGTGCGAAAATCCTCATGTTGAAAATTATGATGCTTTGTTTGGTATTAGTTTAGATATGGTTGGAACAAAAGATGCAGTTTTTCAGAGAGATGACAATTCACGGTATTTTAATAATTCTGTCGTTAAGAAAATGTGGGAAATTGGTCAAAAATTAGGACATGAGGAATATTTTGTTGAAAATCTTTCAAAGCCAATTTTACATGATCATGTTTTTGTTAGTCAGCTTGCTGGAATTAGGTCGATTATGATAATTGATAATGAAAACAGTAAAAATATTCCTTATTTTGATATGTGGCATACTCATAATGATGATATTTCAGGAATAGATAAAAACACTTTAAAAGCTGTTGGGGAAACAGTCTTGACTTTTTTGTATTGTGAAAAATAAATAGTTTATGAAATATTTTTTATTGCTAATAATTTTTTTGTTACCTGTTTATTGTTTCTGTTCAGGTGTTGAGAAAAATCTGTCTAAACAAGCAGCATCCGATAATTTTACCCAAATAGTAAATTACAAGTCCGTTAGCTTTATTGAAAAACCCACAGTGTTAGTTGATTCTGTGAAATACTTGAAAGGTGTTTCAGATGCAAATAAATATTACCATAAAAATCTTTGGTGGCTAATGGCGGGTTTCTTTATTGGATTTTTTGCAATTATTTTTGTAGCATTTGCAAAACCTCAATCACCTCTAAACAGCCAAAATAATTTAAAAAAATCAAAAAATAAGGATATATTTAGAGATAATGACTATGTTATGGGTTTTATGGATCAGACCAGAATAAAGAATTTCCTTTTTGCTTTTCTTGGTACAGTTGCTTGGTCTGTATTCATTTTGATTATTGCTATGTTAAATAGGTGATTTTTATTATGTTTACTGAATGAATACTCTGCTTCAAAAAACGCATTATTGTTGAAAAATTAGCCCATCTTTTTTTGAGGAACAGCATTTCTAAGCCATCTTTTTGAAATGTAATAAGCAACTGCAAGTATTAATCCTGTTGTCCAGGCTAATGGTTCTCCCCACCATAATCCGTTTGAATTTACAGGAATTAGTTTTAAAGGTGACCACTCTATGTTCATTGATAATAAAATCATAGCTGGAAACCTGACAATCCAAAGAGCAATTAGAGTAATATACATTGGCAGAATAGTGTTTCCAACGCCTCTGTATACTGCATTAAAAGAAAACATTATTCCGAAAATGATATAGAAAGGAGCAACTCTGCTGAAATAACTTACGCCAACAGTAATTACTTCGGTTTCTTTTGCGTCAGTAAACATTCTCATGAGTGTTTCAGGAAACATTAGAGAAATGAAAGTAAAAACTAATGAAATTGATGTAATCATTAGTATTGTAGCTTTTAAACCGTTTTTTATTCTATCAATTCTTTGTGCTCCGAAATTTTGCCCGACAAAAGCAGTAAGTGCATTAGCAAAAAACATAGCTGGCATTATTGCAAATGAATTTATTCTTCCTGCGGCTGTATAACCTGCTATTACATTAGTTCCAAATAAATTTATAATTGAAAACGATAAAATCATTCCAAAAGAAACAACAAACATGTGTCCGGAAGAAGGAATTCCGATTTTCAGGATTTTTTTGAAAATTTCTTTGTCAAATTTCAGGTTGAAACTTATATCTATTATTTTGTGTTTTTTGTTTAAATAAATAATTGCTATCACATACGCAACTACGTATGCAACAACTGTAGCTATTGCTGCTCCCTGGATTCCCATATCAAAAACAACAACTAAAAGTAAGTCGCCAACAATATTAACAATAGTAGAAACTATAAGAAAATAAACAGGCGTTTGAGAATCGCCAAGTCCTCTTAAAACTGCTCCTAATGCATTGTATCCGAAGATGGCAATATTTCCAAGCATTAGAATATTGAAATAAGAAACAGCTAAAGAAATGCTTTCTTCGGGGAAATTTAGTAATCTGAAAATACTTCTACTTGTTAATATTCCAATTACTGTTATTCCAATAGAGCCGATAAACATTATTATTTGTAAAGTGTCAGAGGTTTTTTTAAGGTTCTCGGTTTTTTTAGCTCCATAAAATTGTGAAATTAAAATTGTACCTCCAATAGCAAATCCTATTGTTAATGAGCTTAACAAAAATAAGATTGGAAAACTAACTCCGGTTGCCGAAAGTGCTTCTTTTCCAACAAATTTTCCAACTACTGCCGCATCCACAACGTTATAAAGTTGTTGGAAAATGTTGCCAATCATCATTGGAATGGCAAATTTTAGAATTACTTTAGCTTCGTTTCCTTTTGTTAAATCTCGTCCTTCTTTCATGAAAATTGATAATTTGGGTGCAAAAATAACAAAAAAGCTGTAAGTGAATACAGCTTTTTAAATATATTGATTTTTAGGTGTTTGTGTTTTTTTTAATATGGCATTTTAATAATTTTTCTCTTTGTTTCTGAAATGTCATTTGATAGTTTTACAAGATAAACTCCTTCTTTTGTTCCCTGTAAGTTTACTGAAATAATGTTTTCAGTGTAAAGATCTTTCTGAAAAATAACTTTCCCCGAAATATCGGTAATAATAATTTCATTGTAATCGCTTGTGTTAATAAAATTTACAATGTCAACAAAGGGATTTGGATAGATAGTAATTTCTTCTCCATCAAATATTATTGGACCCACAAAACTACTCATTTTAGGGTTTCCTGTAGATAATTCTTCACTTTGTGCAACAGGTGTAATTTGAATTGCGACATATTTACCGAAACATTCTTGCATAGGAATTAACGAAATGGCAGTTGCACTATCAATTTTTGTTTTTCCTTGTCCGTTTGAGTAGTCGCTAAAGTACCATTGATATGTGCTTTCTCCTTCCAAATCTTCGTTAGAATCAAAAAATGTGTAATTAGCTGTTAGCGTATCAAATAGAAACAAATCGCCTGAAATTGAAATAGTTGTAATTTCGGGAGCTGATGATAATGTAGGAATATCAGGTTCTGAAAGTTGTTGGGTTGTGAATAATTTGTATTCTCCCGGAGCTAGTGATATGCTTTGACCGGCTTCTTGTTCTGTGTGTGTGTAAAATTCATACCATGTTCCGGTTTCAGTGAAACTTGGAGTGATTGTGCTGTAATTAAGTCCAAAATTACCAACAATAACAGCATCCATTGTTTCTCCTTCTAAAATAATTTGTTTTACTGCGTTATTTGTATTCAGAGTGAAGTTATTGGTGTTAAAAACTTCATAATTTTTCTTCAAGTCTATTAATGCTGCGAAAACTTTATATACTCTATTTCTGTATATGTTTTCATAATATTCCCAATGAATTGGTTTTTCGCATATTCTACATGGTTCGTCAATACTAATGTCATAGCCTAATTCTTCAAATTGCCAAATCATTTTAGGGCCGGGAATTGTAATAAAAAAATTAGCAGCCAATTCAACACGTTTTAATGCAGTGTTAAAATCAGTTATGTCATATTCGTTAGTTGAATTTCCATACTCTAAATTTCTGAACATCATTCGTTCTTCATCGTGACTTTCCATATATCCAACAACTTGAGGATTGTCCCAGCCTCTGTTTTGATAAGAAATCCATGAAAAATCCCAGCCGTCAGAGTAGCCCATAGAAGCTTGTGCGTAGCTGTAGTTGAGGTTTCCCCACAACATCAATCCGTAATTAGCAAGAGCTTTTTCTTCTGAATTTTCAGTAAGGTGTTCTAAAATAAGATATGAACCGGGTGCAACTGTTTGTGTTACATCATAATAATGATCTAATATATCGATTCTATCTTGATCGTAAGTCCAACCTTCTCCTGGATTATTTGTAAATCCTTTGGTAAAATCAAATCGAAAGCCATCAACTTTATAATCTGTTAACCAATAAGTTATTGATCTGTCAACAAAATACACTGTTGCCGGACTTTCATGATTAAAATCGTATCCCCAACTATAAGTCGGATTAGGAGATTCTACATTATACCAAGGATTATCGGGTGTTACTAACCATGTTGTTCTGTCTAAATAAAGTTGAACTAAGGGACTTTGACCATAAGAATGGTTAAAAACTATATCTAAAATTACTGCTATTCCGTTTTGATGGCAAACATCTATAAATTCTTTAAGTTTATCTTTTGGTCCATAATATTTATCTGGAGCAAAGTAAAAAGAAGGATTATAACCCCAACTTGAGTTACCTTCAAATTCGTTGATAGGCATAAGTTCTATTGCATTTATTCCGAGAATTTTTAAATAATTTATTGTGTCAATCATTGTTTGATAGTCATGAGTAGCAATGAAATCTCGAATGTGAAGTTCATAAACGATTAAATTTTCGCTTGCCGGTCTATCAAAATTAGTTATTTGCCAAGAGTAAGGAGTTTGAGCAGTTTGGAAAACAGAAACAATTCCATCACCTCCATCAGGATATGGTTTAAGATTAGGATATGTTGTGTTACTAATGTATTGGTCATTCCATGGGTCTAATACTTTATCAGTATAAGGATCAGCAATTGAAAATTCTCCATCAACATAATATTGAAAAGCATATTCTTCATGAGCTGTTAATCCGGTTAGTGTGAGCCAGAAAGTACTATTGTCAGGAGTTATTTTCATTTGATAATCAAGAGATACTTCCCAATCATTAAAATCTCCTTTTAAGAAAATAAATTCTTTGTTTGGCGCATAAAGCACTAGTGTAACAGTGTTATCGTTTATGTAATTAATGCCGTAAGTACAACCAACAGGAATTTCTTCAATAATATTCTCTCTTCTTACAAAAAAGGAAGAAGTAACGGTGTCATAATCGGTTTCATTTCTGCCTGTTACAGTAAAAAAAGTATTTCCTTCTACCAAAGCAGGAACTTTAACAAAAAGAACAGTGGAATCTACAACAGTGTGTAATGTGTCGCCTATGTACAATTTCATTGTGTCGGCAAACATGGCAACAGCTTGAATTTCAACGCTATCACCAACAGAATATATAAAATCAGTTTCGGGAGAAGCTATTGTTACGTTATTAGAAAGAGTGTAGATTGGTAAAAATAAATCAGATGATTGTTGGCTGCCGTCAGCACTTCTAAAAACAATACAAAGTTCGGTTATAGTGTCTGTTGATCCAACTCCGTAAAAATCATTTGCAGAAGGGGTGATTTCTAGACTGTAATAATCGGTTGAAATTTTTGTTAATTGTGGTTGAGTTGTATTATTTCCCCAACTTCCAATAACAAATTGCCATTGAGTTCCGTCTATGGTAACACCTGTATGAGCATAAACATTGCCTGTATATCCTTCTAAGCCTGATCCAGTAGCATCAAAATAAATTGTAATAGGTTCTGTTGCCAAAGGAAATTCAGGGTTAGAATAAATTTGAGAAAAGGCTAATTGATAAAAAGCCAAGGCTATTATAAGAAAAAAGTATTTTTTCATTTTTTGTTGTGTTAAAATATATTTGGTGGCTAATATATGAATTTTATTTTTGAAGTTCAATTATCATAGCCGATTTAGGTTGAATTTTTATTTTATCAAGGTTTTCGATTTTTATACTTGTGGTAATTTCTATTCCTGATTTATAATCTTTTAAAATTTCATTAAATCTCGAACAGTCAACAATTTTTGAGTCTTTATCGTGATTGTTAATCATAACCATTACAGCTTCTGTTTCTGTATATTTGAAATAAACATATACATTGTTTTCAGGTAAAAAGTGCATTAGTTTTCCATTTTTTACAGCTTTGTTTGTTTTTCTCCAATTTAAAATTTTTGAGACATAGTCATAAGCCTCTCTTTGAGATTTTATTAAGTCTTTTTGTTCAAAAATGCTAATATCATCACCTTCCCAACCTCCCGGCATATCTTTTCTGATATTACTATGACCTTTGTGTTCTTCTCCGTACATTGCTATTTCTGTACCATAGTAAATAACTGGAATTCCTCTAGTTGTTAGTAAAAATGCTACTCCCATTTTGAATTTATTCATGTCTCCGCCAACTGATGTAAAATATCGGTCGAGGTCATGATTATCAAGGAAAGTAACAACATTGTTTGGGTTAGAGTATAAAAAATCTTGTGCAATTGTGTAGTAAAGTTTAAATAAACCTCCTGTCCATGATTCGTCTTCATTAAAAGCATCTTTGGTTGCGTAAAATAGTGGAAAATCTGTAACTGAATTTAGATGAGAATTATAATTGCCTGAAAATTTGCAATTTTCCTGAAAATAAGCAACCAAAGGGATAGATTGTAACCAAGTTTCGCCTAAAATAGTAATGTCTGGATACTCATTTCTTACTTTTGCAACAAGGTTTGAACCAAATTCTTGATCAGGATAGGTGTATGTGTCAATTCTGATTCCGTCTAAATTTGCAAATTCAACCCACCAAATTGTGTTTTGGATTAAATATGTTGCTAAAAATGGATTTTTTTGATTCAAATCGGGCATTGTTGAAACAAACCAACCGGAATTAAATTGTTCTTTGTCGTTTGCAGAAGCATGAACATCAGCAACAGTTGCTCCTCGGTATGTGGTTCTGTAGTTTTCATCGTGATTAACCCAGTCTTTTGCAGGTAAGTCTTTTATCCACCAGTGGTTTATGCCACAGTGGTTATAAATTACATCGATTATGAGTTTTAAGTCATTTTTATGACATTCGTCTGAAAGTTTTTTGTATAATTCGTTTGTTCCTAGTCTGGCATCAACTTTATAGAAATTAGTTGTTGCATATCCGTGATACGAATAATCAGGACTATTGTTTTCAACAACTGGATTTAGCCAAATGCCTGTAACTCCAAGGTTTTCAATGTAATCTAAATTGTTTATAACTCCCTGAATGTCACCGCCGTGTCTGCCATCACCGTTTTTTCTGTCTGCTTTTTCTAATAAGTTTTTGTCGGAATCATTAGAAGGGTCTCCGTTAGCGAAGCGATCTGGCATTATTAGATAAATTACATCTTCGCTTGAAAAACCTCTTTTTTGATTTGATTTTTCAAATAATTCGTAATTGTATTTTACAGTAGTTTTTTTTCCTTTTTTGAATAAAATATCAAAATTTCCGGGTTTTGCATTTGATGAAATTATTAAATCAATGAATAGATAATTTGGATTATCGGTTTTGTGAATTTCTTTAATTTTAATATTTTCTGATTCTATAATAACAGATGTTTCAGCGATGTTTTCTCCGTGTACCATAAGTTGCAGGTTCGGATCATTCATTCCGACCCACCAATTCGGAGGTTCAACAGTAAAGTTTTGACTAAGCGATATAAATGTTGACGCTGCAATAACAATTAGTGTAAATAATATACGTTTCATTATTAAATGATTTGAAGTTAAATTTTTGTAAACATAATACAAAACGAACTTTTACACAAGTTGAATATTATGTAATTTATTGCAAACGATTGCAGATATAATAATGATTGATGAATTTCAGAAAAAATGTTATTTTTGAACTGAGTAAAATTTCTAAAAAGAATATATTATGAAAAAAAGTTTTATTTTATTTTTCTTGTTGCCTTTTGTATTGATAGCGCAAGAAAAACGGGATTATTTCGATTATCTGGTAGAGGCGAAATATAAAGATTGGCAACATACAGGCGTTTATTTGCAAAAAGATTATGTTTCTGCTAGTTATTTAACTCCTTTAAATGAGGAATATGAACCAAGTTATCCAATTGCTTTTGTTAGCATTGGAGGAGAGACTGAAAAAATGCTTTTGTGCTACACAGATGGGCCAAGTGGAGATCCTGCTTTTGAATTTTATCGTTATGGAAGCAACAAAGAATTAGAATATCAATTTAGCCTTGCAGGGGTAGAAATTTTTGTTCCCGGAAATGGTTTTATGTACACTACCGGCCACACAAATAACATGTTTGATAAACATAAAAAATTTGAATTTGATGGGGCTTCTGTAAATGAAGTTGCACAACCTTTCTACGCAGTTGGAATGAAAACCAAAACACTTAAAAATATTCAACTTTATTCTGATTATAATTGCACTCAGAAATTAGCTGTTGTTGGGGCAAATTCTAACATAGAAATTGTTGCCGCTGAATATTCTGATTTTTGCCGAAAATATCTTATAAAGACGCCTTTTGGATTGATGGGATGGTGGGAATTGGACAGAGAATATCCGATGTCGGAAGAAATAGAAGGACTTTTTTATGCCGGAGATTGATTTATTAATTTGAAAATTTGGTAATTTGTTGATTTTGTTATTTGTGATTTGATAATTTATTAATTTGAAAATTTGTTGATTTTGTTATTTGATAATTTAATGATTTGATAATTTGGTTATTCTATTATTCAACCATTCAATCATTCAACCATTCAATCATTCAATCATTCTGTCATTCATTCAATTATTCAGTCATTTTTTTTACTTTTGACAAAATTTTAAAAATGGATTTACAAAAGGATATTATAATAGCCATTGATGGTCATGCTTCGTGCGGAAAAAGTACTTTGGCAAAAAAAGTTGCAAATAAACTTCAGTATTCGTATATTGATACAGGTGCAATGTACAGAGCTGCTACTCTTTATGCTCTAGATAACGGGTTCGTAAAAAATGGAGAACTAAACAAGCAAGAGTTGGTAAATAATTTAGATAAAATCAATATAGATTTTAGATTTGATTCTGAATTGAACAAAAGTTTGACTTTTTTGAACGGTAAAAATGTTGAAGAAGAAATAAGAACAATGCGTGTTTCTGATTTTGCAAGTCCTGTTGCTACGGTTGGAGAAGTTCGAAGAAAGTTGGTCGCTTTGCAGCAAATAATGGGCGAAAATAAACGTATTACTATGGACGGAAGAGATATTGGCACAGTAGTTTTTCCAAATGCTGATATCAAGATTTTTCTTACAGCTACTGCTCAAAAAAGAGCAACAAGAAGATATAAAGAATTGATTGAAAAAGGACAAGATGTTAAATTTGAAGATATTTTGGAAAATGTTCAAACTCGTGATAGAATTGATAGTACACGCGAAGTTGATCCTTTAAAACAAGCTGAAGATGCTATTTTAATTGATAATTCAAATCTCAATGTTGAAGAAACGTATGCTGTAGTTATGGCTATTATTATAGAACGTTTTGGAGAGGGGCTTTTTTAGTATCAGTTTCGAAATAGTATAGTTATTCTGTTTATGTTTTTTGAAATAAAAAATGCGGATATTGGGTACGGAAAAAGTTTGTTTTCCGGCATTACTTTAACTGTGGATAAAGGTGAAGTTATTGCTATTGTTGGAATAAATGGAGTTGGTAAATCAACGTTTCTAAAATCAGTTGCCGGAATAATTCCATTTTTGAATGGAGAAGTTTTGGTCGATGGACAAAAAGTTTCAGGCTTTTCAAGGAATAAATTGTCTAAAATTATCGGGTTTTCTTCGGTGAATAATATTAACGTTTCTAACTTGACTGTTAGAGATTTAATTGCGCTTGGTAGAATCCCACATACTTCTTTGATTGGAAATTTTTCCGAGAAAGATGTCTCTGCAATTGACGAAGCCATTGAAAAAACAGGATTATTAAATCTTCAAAATAAAGAAATTACAAAAATAAGTGATGGTGAAAGACAAAGAGCTTTTATTGCTCGACTTGTAGCTCAACAGACTGAAATTCTGCTTTTTGATGAACCTACTGCTTTTCTTGACGTTGCCGGAAAATACAAAATAGTTTCATTATTTCGTCAAATTGCTGCTTGTAATAGCAAAATTGTAGTTTTTTCTACTCATGATTTAAAAATTGCAATTCAAAATGCCGATAAAATATGGCTTTTTAACAACGGAGAAATTATTGACAATTCTCCCGAAGATTTGATTTTGAATAGAACCTTTGAGAACCTTTTTTCAGATTCGAAATTAAATTTCAATAATTTTACTGCAGATTTTGACGTTAGTATTCAGGAGCTTGGACTAGTAAAAATAACTAATGAATCAACAGATGATATTCGATTAAATTGGACAATAAAAGCTTTAAATAGAATAGGTTATGTTTCTGATAATAAGGCTGAAAAAGTAGTGGTTGTTAGGCCTGATTATTGGTTTTTAGAATCAAATGGTCAAAAGGAAAGATATTCTTCGTTATATAAATTATTAAAAAACATAAGACATGATAAGAAAAATTAGTTTATTGTTGAGTTTTGTTTTTGTTATTACAACTGCCTTTTCTCAACAAAAAGATTTTGATAAAATTAAAGCTTTGTATGAAAAAACTGATTACGAAAAATGTATAGATAAATCAAAAGATGTTATTAAAAAATACCCAAAAGAGGCAACACCTTACTACTACATCGCAACATCAAATTTTCAACAATATAAAACAGCTAGTCGATTAAGTAAAAAAATGTACATGACTAGTACTCTGAATAATATAAATTTTGGTTTAGTAAAAGACCCGGAAAAAAAAGATTTTGAACAATTTGGCGATTTGATGAACGAAATTCATGATACTTTACTTGTTTTTGCTAATAATTTATGGGAAACAAACAGAAGTGAATCGGAATTTTTCTATAAAAATCTTGCTAAAATTTATAGTGATACAACAGAGCAATATATAGAACTTTTTGTGCCGAAGATATATAGGGTTGATCAAAATTTAGCTTTTAAAGAGCATAATGGACCAATTAATGAAAAGGATATTGCCGGAAATAGACAAGGTTTGTGGGTTAAAAAATATGATAACGGATTAGTTGAATCTGAAATATTTTTTAAAGATAACCATCCCGCCGGTGTTTATAGAAAATATTATGAAAATGGTAATTTGATGGCTAATATGCATTTTGATGAATCAGGAAAAAAAGCTGCTGCTATTTTGTATAATGAAGATGGCTCAAAAATGGCAATGGGATATTATCAAAATCAACAAAAAGATAGTTTGTGGCAATATTTTATGAATGATTCTATTGTACTATCCGAAGAAAATTATAAAAATGGAATCAAAAATGGTTTTGAAAGAACATATAATCCTTATTATTACCCCGCTTATATGGATGAAAAATTCTGGAAAGACGGTTTACAAGACAGCACTTGGACAAGGTATTACACCAACGGTCAACCACAATTTTATACCGAATATAAAAAAGGAATCAGACAGGGTAAATATGTTGCTTTTGACGAGGAGGGGCAAACAATTGTTGAGGGTAAATATGTTGATGGACGAATGGATGGAGTCTGGAAAATGTGGGATGAAGATGAACGAAAAATAATTGAAGTAGAGTATAAAAATGGCGTGCCAATTAACAATGATGAACTTACAGAACGAGAAACTGAAATTCATAACGAAATGATGGAAATGAAGGGTAAGTTTGAAGAACCCGGAAACCAGTTTTATGAAGATAATAACGTAGATGACTATTAGAGTTAGTCAGTTAACCAGTTAACCAGTTAATCAGTTAACCAGTTAACTCGACAAACTCGACAAACTAGTAAACTGGTTAACTCGACAAACTTGATTTATGATTTCAAAGAATAAAATAAAATACATTAACTCATTAAAAGTCAAGAAGTATCGCAAAATTGAAAAGGCTTTTATTTGTGAAGGAGCTAAAATTTTTGAGTTGCTTGTAGATTCTGTTTTTCGTGTTAAAGACGTTTTTGCGACAGCTAAGTTTATTGCAGATAATTTTTCTAAATATACTGATATTCAGTTTGATGAAGTAGAAGAGAAAGAGCTGTCAAAAATAAGTTCTTTAACAACCCCTCAGGAAGTAATAGCAATTGTAGAAATGCCTGATATTGAGATTGTTGATAGTAGGATAGGAGAGAGCTTAGCTTTAGTTTTGGATAAAATTCAGGATCCCGGTAATCTTGGTACAATTATCAGAATTGCAGATTGGTTTGGAATAGAAAAAATAATCTGCTCTGAAGATTCTGTCGATGTTTTTAGTCCAAAAGTGGTTCAAGCTACAATGGGTTCTATTTTTACCGTAAAAGTTTATTATAAAAACCTAGAGGATTTTCTGCAAAATGCTAAAAATCAAAATATTCCAATATTTGGGACATTTATGGACGGCGAAAATATTTATTCAACAGAGCTTTTATCAAATGGAATAATAGTTTTGGGCAATGAAGGAAATGGAATAACGCCTGAAATAGAAAAGCTGATTTCTCATAAAATATCTATCCCTGATTATAATAAAACAAAAGCCGCAGAATCGCTAAATGTTGCGGTTTCTGCGGCTATAGTTTGTGCTGAGTTTAGACGAAGAATTTAGATTTAATAATTCTAATTTTTCTTTCTGATTTGTAATCATTATCGTCTGAAACAACAAGTAATATTGTCATAAAAATAAAAGATATTAGGAACACCATATTTAAAATTTTGACAAATTGCTTTCGGCAGTACTTTTTGAGGGTGTCTTAGGCTGTTTTGGTTGCAAATCCAAAAAAACGGGTTTTAGGTAGTTTTTTACCTGAAATAAATCAACTTTCGAGAGTGGTTTTGCTGTCATAAAACTAGACAAGGGTATTTTTGGTTATGCGATTTTAATCGCTCTGGTTAAGTTGCTTTAGTAACAGTTTTTCGCAACTGAAGTTGCAGAACCGAAGCAAGTAAACTTGCATGACTATGACTGTTTTAGCAACAGTTTTTCGCAACTAAAGTTGCAGAACCGAAGCAAGTAAACTTGCATGACTA
>JAFGUD010000280.1 GCA_016938685.1 Bacteroidales bacterium
AGAAAAACTTCAATAACATTTACAATGTTTTGAATTAAAACAATTGTTTTATTCAAATCTGATTCTGTCTTTAATTCAGTAAATAGGTTAAAAATCGTTTGGTATCTGTTTTTAAGAGTTTCTGGCAAGTCAAGAGTAAAATCATCAAAAATGAATTGAAGAAAATCTGAATAACTTCTATTGATTTTGTAATCCTTAGTGGGTAACTGTCGGCAAAATTTCACGTCAATCAATTTTGAAATTGACAACTTGGGGTCATTGCTGATATTATATTCTTCAATTAATTTATCGAGATTATTAAATTCGATTATAAAGTCAGGTTTACTCATATTGAATACTTCCTGCACGAATTCATAGTGAATCTGTAGAAACCTGAGTATATGTTTTCCTGAAAGTTTAATCATGGTTAAAACATGCTTGTTGTTCTAAAAAACGTTTATATCTATAGATATCATTTGTAATTTTTAAAACCATTTTATCATTTGACTCTTTTACTTCCTGACTTGGGTTCTGTTCTCTGCCTTGTCTCGTTTTTATGCTCCTTGATTTTCTCTTAAAAAGTTCATCATAATTACCTGGAACAAATAATTCGGTTTGTTGAAAGATTTGCTTCGTCATCAAATAGTTATGTAGCCCTTTAAAGTCATAATCCGGGAAAATTAAAAGCTCATTTGTAATAATCTTTTTTAAAGTTGATTTACCTAAACCGCCATATGTATGGATAAAAATGTATTCATTGTCAATGATTTGTTCTGCAAGGAGGTATGAGTCAAGATTCTCGACAATACAGACTTTTGCAGCTTTTAATTCTCCTAATTTTGCGGAAAACGTGCCAAATTTTTCGGTGTACAACTTTAAATCAATTTGATTCCCATTTATTTCAATTGTTTTGAAGCCTCGAACTAAAACTATGTTTTGTGATTTTCGTGTTCTTGCCTTCGTGTTCCTGAAAGTTTTGATGTTTCCAATTGCTGAGAACGAGCTTTGTAATTCTTCCGGGAATTTATCTTTAAAGTAGGTTTTTATAGCATCTATATTTTTTACACAATAACTTCCGCCCCCGGAAACAACAGGTATATATTCAATAATCCCACTATTTTCAAGAGTTTCAAAATCTGAACTTTTTTTGATTGATGAACTAATTGAAGAAGCATTTACTTTTTCGTTTTCAATTAGCCTTTTTATGAAATTATAATAGGTTTTATTCTGCATCTCTATATATTACCGGGAATGATTGTAATTCTCCGAAAGTGATTTTTTGTTTTTGACTATTCTGTGATTTACGAGGTTCTTTTATCAAGTAGTATTTTTGAATACCTTCGACTTTCCGAGGAGCAGCAAAGACTGGTACAAAATAGTGGTCTTTGCAAAATTGAATTAAATGTTTAATATTTTTTTGTCCAATTGAATCAAGTTCATCGATATAAATAATAACCTTATTTTCTTTAGTACTGTGAACCAATTCTTTTAAAATATTCAAAAATAAGTACAGTTTTAATACGATGTTTGTACCTTTTGACTGAACTTGCTTAGATAAATCTATTTCTTCGGTTTTACCTGTAGCTTTTGTAATTTCAATCTTAACAGTAAATAAATCAGCAATATCAATTGCCCTTCCACTGTTTTTATCCAGTTGATTTTTTAACGCTTCACGACTTTCAGAATAGGAGTTGTCAAAATCAAACCCATCTGAAAATTTTAATCTTGATATTTTTTCTAAATCATTAATTAAATCCCTGTCCTCATCGATATTTACTTTGACACTTTGAATATTGGAAACCGGATATTCTGCTAACTTTCTGTTGTAGCTTTTATATACATAGGTTTTAAAATGATTGAACTGCGTTAAAAAAGAATACGTTGGGCTTCCAATCTCATAAGATAAAGTATCAAGAAGAGTATTGATTATTTTTTCCATTTGAGGAATGTTTGCTATCTCTTCATCGACTTCCCTAATAAATCTTTTAATATCGTTTACATCTTTATTGAGTATTTTATTTATATCGTTTTTAAGAGTTTGCCTGCCTTCTTTTACTTTGCCAAACCTTCTGTAAGTTTTAAAGAATGTTTCATGAATTATTTCAAAAGAATAATCCAATTCTTCCTCAATTTCATAAACGTCGTCAATTTCTG
>JAFGUD010000281.1 GCA_016938685.1 Bacteroidales bacterium
ATTAAAAAATATGGAGTTATTGAAAATATCAAGATTCAAATTAGATTTCCCAATGTGGTAAATCATTATTTGAAATTTAAAATTATTACCTATTAATTCATTACTCTAAATTGAATATTCTTAGCTCTTTGTTCTTATTTCTAAAATTTTCATTCTTCATTTAAAAGAGCATTCCAACCTTGCGCAGTAATAGGAACAGGAGTTCCGTCGATTGCTATTATATTTATGCCTTCTTTTTGTTGTGCTATATGTCCGATTACAGAAATTTGGTCTAAGTCTTTTATTTTGTCGTGTTCAGATAAAGGAATTGTAAATAAAAGTTCGTAATCCTCTCCGCCGTTCATTGCGGCGGTTGTAGGGATAAGATTCATTTCATTGGCAGCGTCTTTTGTTTGTTGATGTATTGGTAAACGTTCTTCGTAAATTACAGCTCCGGTTTTTGATAAATTACAAATGTGCATAATTTCTGAAGATAAACCGTCAGAAATATCAATCATGGAAGTTGGAATTATGTTTTTTTCTGCAAAAAGTTCAATAATATCTTTTCTAGCTTCTGGTCTTAGTTGGCGTTGAAGCAAATAATCTTTTTCATCCCAATTAGGTTGTGTTTGAGTTTCAATTGCAATTTTTTTCTCTCGTTCCAAAACTTGTAACCCCATGTACGAAGCACCCAAATCGCCGGTTACACATATTAAATCCTTATTATTAGCAGTATTTCTGTAAACAATTTTTTCAATTGGAGCTTTCCCTATTGCAGTGATGCTCAAAAACATACCAAGTTTTGAGGAAGTTGTATCTCCGCCAATCAAATCAACTTTATATTCTTCGCAGGCTTCGTAGATTCCTTTGTAAAGTTCTTCGAGAGCTTCAACAGAAAAACGGTTTGAAACTGCAACAGAAACTAATATTTGTTCAGGTTTTGCATTCATTGCATAAACATCTGATAAATTTACAACAACTGCTTTATAGCCAACATATTTCAGAGGAGAATATTGCAAGTTGAAATGAATACCTTCAACTAATAAATCATTTGTGATAACTGTTTTTTGGTCAGAAGCGTAATTAATTACGGCACAATCGTCACCAATACTTTTTAGTGTAGATGCATTTCTGGTTATGTTTGGTGCTGTTAACTTATTAATTAATAAAAATTCGCCTAATTCTGACAATTCTGTTAAATTCTTTTTATTTTCGCTCATTATTTTAAAAATTATATTTTTGTGGAAAAATCAATTATGAAGTTAGCGACAAAAATAGGTATATTATTTCTTTTTTTGATATTAAGTTCCGGCTGTTACAAAGATGTTGAATTTGTTGAGCTTGAATCTGCAAATATCAAAGTGGAAGACAATGTTGGGGTAATAAATTTGTTTGTAAAAATTAGTAATCCTAATTTTTATTCAATTCAAATTGTGGAAAGCGATGTTGATATTTACTTAAATGGAACACATTTAGGTTTGGTTAGTAACAAACAAGATATTAAATTGCCGGCAAATTCCGAAACAGTAATTGAACTGCCTATTGAGGTTAATATTTTGGATTTAATATTAAATGTGCCAAATATTTGGAACCTTTTTAAATCTAATGATGTTACTTATAAAATAGAAGGTACAATTGTTGGAAAAGTATTGTTCGGGCAAAAGGAATTTCAAATTTCAGAAGAAAAAAACATTTCTATTAAGTAATGTGCATTTTATAGTGTGCAAAAAGATTAGTATTAAAATTTATATTTTTATAAAATGAAAAAAACAGTATTAGCAATATTAATTTTGTTTCTTGCTTTTGGAATGTTTGCACAAGAAACAACAAAAAATTTCACTGAATTATCATACATGCAAGATTCTTTGGGGATTTCTGATAATGGCGGAAAAGTTACGGTTACGCAAGATGTGAAATTAGAACAATTAATGTACAATTACACAAAAGCTTTCAAAAGACAACCTGATAAAGTTTGGCGTGTGCAAATATATTTCGGAATTGGTCGCGAAGCAAGATTTAGAGCGCAAGATATTAAAGAAAATTTTGAAAACAATCATCCTGGTGTTCCAACTTATTTAGTATTTGAAGAACCGCATTTTAAAGTTAAAGTCGGAGATTTTGACACAAAACTTGATGCTGAAAGACTAAAAGCTCAACTTGAAGAAGAATATGGAACGTTATTTATAACGGAAGATACTCGTGATTAAATTTTCTTCTTAAATTCTTAAACAAAGCCCTTTTTGGCAAAAAAATATTGAAATGAATAAATTTTTTACATTATTTTTTATTGTACTTTTAACATTTTCTGTTAATGCTCAAAATGAAAATGAAAATTCTTTGTTGTGGGAAATTTCCGGCAATAATTTAGAACAACCTTCGTATATTTATGGAACAATTCATCTTATACCTAAAGATGATTTTTTCTTTTATGATTTGTGGCTAGAAAAATTTAAAACATGTGATGTTCTTGTTTTAGAAACTGATATTGAAATTGGAATAATGAAACAACTTTCGCTTATTCCCAAAATGCAGTTGCCTAATAAAACTACTTTATCTGATTATATGAGCGACAAAGAATTTGCTGCTTTTAATTCTTATTTGCTTGATAGCCTTGAAATAAGTGAGACTAACTATAAAGTTTGTTTAACTTATAAACCGTTTTTTGCTTATTCTCTGTTACTTAATGAAGCAATACCTGGTAAAAAAATAATTTACGAACAATATTTAACCGACGAAGCAAAAAAAAATAAAATGAAGGTTGTTAGTCTTGAAACTCTTGATTTTCAGCTTAGTTTAGTAGATAGCATTTCTATCGAAGATCAAATAAAAATGTTTTTGTTTGACTATGAAAAAATAGAACAAACCAATTTATTGTTTGAATTCAATAAAATGTTGGAATTATACAAAAAACAAGATTTGAATAGTATTGCAAATATGGAATCCGAAGGAGAAGAAAATGATTTTTTTTACGAAAGATTTTTAGTAAAAAGAAATTTGGATTGGATTGGAAAAATTAACGCTATTCTTGAAAAAAAATCGGCATTTATTGCTGTTGGAGCAGCTCATTTGCCGGGCAATGACGGAGTTATTAAATTGCTTAGAGATGAAGGATATATAGTAAAACCTGTTTTGATAAAAGAATAAATATATTTAATAGTTTAACAATATTGTTTTTTACGAATACTTAACTCATAATCATGGCGGAAAAATTTGATGCTAAAAAAAATTACGAACTAACTAAAAATGAAATTGGTTATGTTCCAAGAAAAAAAGCAACTAATGAAACATACAAAAGAATTGGATTTAAGTCCGGTTTAGAGGTTCACCAGCAACTTAAAACGCAGAAAAAATTGTTTTGTAACTGTCCGTCAGGGATTTTTCATAATAATAATGATTATGATGCTGAAATTATTCGCCACATGAGACCAACTCTCAGTGAGTTAGGAGAATACGACGGAACCGCTTTGATGGAATTCAAAACTCGGAAAAATATTTTTTACAGACTTCATAACGACACAACCTGTACTTATGAAATAGATGATACTCCGCCGTTTCCTATCAACAAAGAGGCACTTGGAATTGCTCTGGAAATTTCGCTTTTATCAAAATTAAATATTGTGGGCGAAGTTCATATAACTCGAAAACAATATCTTGACGGAAGTATTCCAACAGGATTTCAACGTACTGCTATTTTGGGAGTTGAAGGTGAAATTCCATTAAAAAATAAAAAAGTTCGTTTGATTCAACTAAGTATCGAAGAGGATTCTTGTCGTGAAATCTCTGATATTGGACATAAAAGAGTTTATAAAACCGACCGACTTGGGACACCGCTTATAGAAACTGTTACTTATCCTGAATTATATACACCGACCGAATTAGCTGAAGCTGCTCAGGTAATAAGATTTTTAAACCGTTCAACCGGAAAAGTCAGAGTTGGCGCTGGAAGTGGACGAGAAGACGTAAATGTGAGTTGTATAGGTGGCACCAGAGTTGAAATCAAGGGGGTTTCTTATATAAAAAATATCCATGAATTATCTCATAATGAGGCTTTTAGGCAATTTTCACTTTTAAATTTACGAACAAAACTTTTAGCTAGAATAAAAAATCACAAAAACTGGAAAATCTCTCATGTCGAATTAGATTATCGTGATTTTGAGCTTAATTATAAGCCAATTCAGGATAACAAAGAAAATTACAAGTTAATTGCAGTTAATCTGCCGGATTTTCAAGGTGCTTTATCTCATTTTACCCAGCCCGGAAATAGTTTTGCTGATGAAATAAAAGGCAGACTAAAAGTAATTGCTTGTCTTGAACATCCAAATATGTTACACTCTGAGGAGTTTGATTCTCCTTACAATAATTTTTATGATGATTTAAAACTAATACAACAAAAATTATCAGCGAATAGTGGTGATGCTCAAATATTGTTCTGGTCTTCGCAAGAAGATATTAAAACTGCTTTGGAAACAATTGAAGAACGTTGTTTAATGGCTTTTGAAGGAATACCGCAAGAAACAAGAAAATCATTCCGAAATGGAACAACTGTATTTGAGCGTGTTTTACCTGGAGCTGACAGAATGTATCCGGATACTGATTCAGCTCCTATTCCTCTTGAAAATTCTTACATTGAAAACCTGAAAAATAATCTTCCTGTTGATATTTCGGAACGTTTTAAACAACTTGACGATTGGGACGCTCCTAAAGATACATATTTCTATATTTTAAGAAATAATTTGAACGACGTAATTGAGAAAATAATCGACTTAGGAATAAAACCAAAATTTATTACTTCCTTTTTTGGTCATTATGTAAAAAATATTGAAGGGAAACATAAAAAACATCCTGAATTTGATTATAATATAATTTATGGTATGTTCAGATTTTTAGTAAACAACAAAATTGAACCAACTATTGCAAAAATAATGTTGCCTGTTGTATATAAACATCCAAATATGGAGTTTGACTCTATTTTAACTTCTTTAAAGTTTAAAAAACGTTCAAAAGAAGAACTTTTTGCTCCAATTGAGTTTTTGGTCGAAAAATTCAAGGAAATTAATAAAAAAGATAATGAAAATGATATGCCAAAGTGGGTTATGGGGCAAATGCATTCAATGGCAATCGGAAATGTTGAACTAAAAGAGCTTTGCCAAGAAGTTAAAAGAAGAGTATTATAAATCATGAATTTTTTAGAACAAATAATTGCTAGTAAAATAACATTTACTATTATTTTGCTTACTTCAATTACTTCAATAATAGCGTTTCCTCCAAATGTTCGCAGTATTGAATCTGTAAGAAAGCCGGAATGGTTCGGCAGGTTTAAATTTAACGCTTTTGCTATCTTCAAACACAAACAGGTTTATCGTATTGTTTCGTATGGATTTATTCATGGAGACTGGATGCATTTGGCTTTTAATATGATAACTCTGTACTTTTTTGGGGGGCTTGTAGAACAGACTTTTGAATTATTATTTGGCACTTTAGGTGGGATTGTTTACGTTGGCTTTTATGTTTTGGCACTTGTTGTGTCTTCCATTCAAGATTTAATAACTCATCGAAACCATAGTTATTATAACGCGGTTGGTGCTTCCGGTGCGGTATCAGCTGTCCTTTTTGCTGCTATTTTGTTTCAACCTGATATGAAGTTATTTTTTATATTAATACCAATTCCAATTACAGCATGGATTTTCGGAATAATATATTTAATTTATTCTGTTGTAATGTCTCGTAAAAATTTGGATAATATTGGACATACTGCTCACTTTTGGGGAGCTGTGTTCGGCTTTGTTTTTCCTTTGTTTTTCTATCCGAGGCTAATAATTTTATTTTTTGAAAGATTATTTTAGTTTTGTCAAATCAAATCGGTGATATCCGATAATAAATAAGTGTATCTGACTTCTTTTTTTTATTGGTACTTTATTTGCAGTTAATAATTAATCCGAAACGGGGGTGCCATTTATGGCTGAGAACATACCCTTTGAACCGAAACGGGTAATGCCGAAGTCGGGAGTAGTTATGTTCCATCCGTTTCATTTTTACTAATTTTTTAAAAAACACAAAAATGAAACGATTTTTTTTAAATTTAATTCTTTTAATTCTTTTGGGCTTCCCGATTTTAGCTCAAAATCAGATTTCCGGAAAGGTTTTCGATGAAGAAAATATTCCTTTGCCGGGTGCAATTATTATTCTAAACAATGGGAAATTGTTTGTTGCTACTGACGAATTTGGTAATTATTCCTTTAAAAATCTTGAAGAAGGTACTTATGAACTAAAGGCAGAGTATATAGGCTTTCAGAATGAAACAAAAACAGTTTATTTGAAAAATGATATTTCTATTGACTTTGTTTTAGTTGCTGACCAATTAGCTGAGTTAGAGAAAATTATTGTTAGTTCAACCAGAGCTGCCGGTAAAACGCCCATTGCTTTTACAACTATTGATAAAAATGAAATAGAACGTTATAATTTGGGCCAGGATATTCCGTATATTCTTAAAAATACGGCATCAATGGTTGTTTCGTCTGATGCCGGAACCGGAATTGGCTATACTCAAATGCGAATCAGAGGAACCGATATGACTAGAATAAATGTTACTTTGAATGGAATTCCAATGAATGACCCTGAATCTCACGGAGTTTGGTGGGTTGATATTCCCGATTTTGCTTCGTCTGTTGATAATATCCAAATTCAAAGAGGTGTTGGGACCTCATCGAACGGAGCAGGTGCTTTTGGAGCTTCTATTAATCTTAAAACAACAATGGTTAACGTCAAACCTTCGTTTGAAATTTCTAATTCCTTTGGCTCTTTTAATACTTTGAAAAATTCAATAAGTTTTGGAACAGGTACTATAAATAATCACTTTGTGGTTGATGCAAGATTGTCAAATATTCATTCAGACGGTTTTGTTGATAGAGCAAGGGCAGACATGAAATCGTATTATGTTTCGGGTACTTATTTTGATAATAAAACTTTGCTTAAAGCTACAATCTTTTCAGGTGTTGAAAATACTTATCAGGCATGGAATGGAGTGCCAAAGGTCAGACTTGAAAGTGATGCTGCTGGTATGCAAACGTATTTAGATAATTGGTTGTATTCTCAGGAAGAATACGATAATATGGTAAATTCTGATCCAAGAACTTATAATTTTTATACTTACGAGAATGAAATTGATTATTATCAGCAAACTCATTACCAATTGCATTTTGTCAGAAAACTTACAAATTATTTACATTTTGAATCATCTGCTTTTTTAATTCATGGCGAAGGATATTACGAACAGTATAAAAATGATGAGGATTATACGGATTATGGATTAAATCCGGTTAATGTAAATTCAGATACTGTTTTTTCAACAGATATTATTAGACAAAAATGGTTAGATAATAATTATTATGGAGTTAATTATAATCTTGTATATACAAAAGATAGGTTTAATTTTGTTTTCGGAGGAGGTTGGAACAAGTACGATGGTGGACATTTTGGAACAATAAAATGGATGCAATACGCTGGCAATTACGCAATTGGTTATGAGTGGTATAATAATTTAGGCATTAAATCAGATCTTAATAACTATATGAAATTTAATTATGATTTTGCCGATATGTTGAATGTTTTTGGCGATTTTCAGTATCGAGTAATTAATTACACAATATCA
Source organism: Bacteroidales bacterium (assembly GCA_016938685.1). Lineage (GTDB taxonomy): Bacteria > Bacteroidota > Bacteroidia > Bacteroidales > JAFGUD01 > JAFGUD01. Next base: position 7,628 of record JAFGUD010000281.1, read on the forward strand.
GGCATCGATGACGACTTGAATCTTATTAATCAAACGCATAAATTTGATTTTTTTAATCCTAAAGTTGGAGTTTTATATCATCCTAACGACTTTAATAATATTTATTTCTCTTTTGCAGTTGCAAAACGAGAGCCTAGTAGAACTGATTTTATTGACGCTCCGATAAACAAAACACCACTTGAAGAAAAATTATTCGATTACGAATTTGGTTATAAATTGTCAAAATCAAATTATAGTTTGAATGCAAATTTTTATTATATGAGCTATGATAATCAATTGATAATGACCGGAGAAATAAACGATGTTGGGGCAGCAATAGTAACTAATGTTGAAAAAAGTTATCGACGAGGAGTTGAGCTGATTTTTGGAGCAAAAGTTTTTAATTTTCTTCATTGGCAGGCAAATTTGTCTTTGAGCCAAAATAAAATTGAAAATTTCATAGAATATGTTGATGATTGGGACACTGGAAGTCAGATTGTAACAGATTTGGGTACAACAGATTTAGCTTTCTCTCCATCAATTGTGGCGAATAATGTATTGTCGTTTAGTTTCTTAAAATATTTCAACGCAGATGTTGCCACTCATTACGTTGGGAAACAATATATTGATAATACATCTTCGATTGACAGAAGTTTAAATGCTTATTTAGTCAATGATTTTTCATTACGTGCGAGCTTTGATACAAAAGTAATTAAGAATATTAGCGTTGCATTTAAGTTAAATAATTTTTTAAATGAAAAATATGAAACTTTTGCTTGGGTATATTCGTACTATTATGGAGGAACAAGATATGCAATGGATGGATATTTTCCTCAAGCGGGTCGAAATTTCATGGTTAATTTAACATTAAAGTTCTGATAAAAGTTATTTTGTTGCTTTTGTCTTATATTTGTCCAGATATCAGGAGTCGGTTTCTCCTGATATTTTTTTATTTTTGTCCTAATATTTGAGAATTTTATGTTTGAACTTTTTTTGGAGAAACTTAGGATAGGGTTAGAAAAACCATTACCAGGATTTAAAGCACATAAATCAATGATTCCTGACAATAGAGAATATAAATTGACAGATGAAAATTATACAAAAAGCGCTGTTAATATTATACTGTATCCCAATAATGGATTAGAAAATTTTATTCTTACCAAAAGAAGCTCTAAAATGTCGCATCATTCCGGTCAAATTTCTCTTCCGGGTGGCAAAAAAGATGCTGTTGATAAAGATTTATGGGAAACGGCTAAAAGAGAAACTTTAGAAGAAACAAATATTGTAATCAAAGACGAAAATTACTTGGGAAAGTTGAGTCCGTTGTTAATACCTGTTTCAAAGTTTAATGTACAACCATTTATTTCGGTTATTGACAAAAAGCCTGACACTCCAGCACGGACAAATGAGGTCGAAAAGTTTTTTTTCGTCAATATTTCTGACTTTTTTTCAGTTGATAATTTTTCAAAAAAAACGTTCTTTTTTAATGGAAAATCTTTTATTACACCTTGTTATAAACTTGAAGGCGAAATAGTATGGGGAGCAACGGCAATGATATTGGCTGAATTTAGTCAAATAATTTTAGAATTTGCATAATTTTTGTAGTTGTTAATGGTCGTTTAACCGCATGAGAAAAATAAAAAAAATAGCATACATTTTTTTGTTGTTTATTGCATCTTCAATAACTGTTTTTTCACAACAAAAAGAATTCAACTTTGAAATTGTTGATAGCTTATTGCAAAATAGCTCAGACAATTCAGTGTTGCCAATTCTCGACGAATTTCTTCAATTTGCCCAAAAAACTAACGACACAGTAGCGCTTATCAAAATTTATGATTCCTATGCTAGATTTTTTGAAAAAGATACTACTAATGACAATGAAAAGAAGTTTTTACTTCAAAAAATTGTTTACCTGAAAAAAATTAGTCATTATCACGAAGATGATACCTCTTTCCTTTATGAGTTATACAAAACCTACAATAGACTTGCTTTATTTTATGAAAGTGAAAAGGAAGTTTATACCGCAATTGATATTTATTATAGAATGCTTTTCATTTCACAGGATTTAAGTGATTTAAAATTAGAAGCTAATACTAATAGATTGATTGGTAGTGCTTATCATTATCTAGCTAGTTACAATAAAGCTATCTCGTATTACGAAAAAAGCTTAAGTCTAGCTCGAAAAACCGGCGATTCTTCAATTGTTTTCGAAAATTTATTTCTAATTGGAGTTGTTTATTATTCTTCTGGAAATTACTCAGAAGCTATTACATCTTTATATAGCGCATTGTATGTTGCGGAATATCTTAATAATAGTAGTTATAAAACACTTTCATATACTGAAATTGCTAAAATCTTCTTCGATCTGGGCTTTTATGAAAAAGCGTCAGAATTTACCAATAAATCATTAGAATTAATTTCAATTAATGATGTAAATAATGATATTGCCGGAAATGGTATAACATATCTTTTTTGTGGTCGAAATTATTTTGAAATGAAAGATTATGAAAAAGCAATTGAGTGTTATGAAAAGGCTTTGCAAATTTTCAATTATCTAGGAAATAAAAATTTTCTGGCTGATGTTTTTTCCGGATTAGGACAATTATATACAGAGACAGGCGAATATGATTTGGCTGATGAATATCTTACTAAATCATTGTTGGTTAGAAAGAAATTGGGCATTCAGGCCGATTTAATTGATTCTTATGTGGCTTTTGGAAAATATTTCATGAAGCTGAATGATAATACTTTAGCTAAATATTATCTGATAAACGCTTATAAATTAGCGACAACTTTAAATAATTTGAAGTTTATTAAAGAGAGTAGTGTTGCTTTGTACGAAATAAATAAAATTGATGGTAACTATCAAGAAGCGTTACTTTATTTAGAGGCTTTTAAAAATAGCTCGGATTCTATTATAAAACAGAACAGTTTTATATATGTTGAAAAAATAGAAATTGAACAACAATACAAAAGATACAACGATGAAATGGTTCAAAAATTAGAATATTTGAATTCCTCTAAAACAAGGTTGATTTTGTTTATTGCTTTTTTGAGTGTAGCGTTGGTTCTAATTGTTATTTTATCGATTTTTTTTATCAGAAAATCTAAAATTGCATCGCATCAAAAAAACCTGATTGAAAAACAAAAGCAAATTATTTTAAAACAATATGAAAGATATAAAATGCTTGCTTTGGTTGCCAGTCATACCAACAATAGCATTTTTATTATGGATGTTGATGGCAAGGTTGTTTGGGTTAATGATGCTCTTTTAAATATTTACCAAACCTCTTATTACGAAATTTTTGAAATAAATAAAGCTGATTTTAAGAAACTTACAAGTTTTGAAAACTTTGACGAAATATTTAATGTTTGTGTCGAAAATTTAAAGCCTTATCAATATGTAATCGAAACTTTTATTAACGGGAAAAAATTATGGATACAGACTGAAATTTCGCCAATTATTGAAGGTGGAGTTGTTACAAATTTAATTGGAATTGAGACTGAAATTACTAAAATTAAAAAGGCTGAACACGAAATTGAAAAACAGAAAAAAGATATTGAGTACAAAAATAAACTGATGGAAATTTACAATCAGGAATTAAAACAACAAAAAGAAGCGATTGTAACTCAAAATGAAGAACTAAGACAACAACAAGAAGAACTTCAGGCGCATACAGATCTGTTAAAAGCCTATAATATTGAATTACAGCGGCTTTCTGTTGCCGCCAGCGAAACCGATAATGTAATTTATATTTTTGATTTATCTGGAAAACTTCTGTGGATTAATAATGCATTTACAAAACACACAGGATATACATTCGAAGATTTTATTGAAGCAAATGGCGATAATATTCTACGTGCATCTACCTTTCCTGATATAGCATATTATTTCTTTGTTTGTGTAGAACAGAAAAAATCAGTTAGATATATTTCTGAATTTACAACCAGATTTGGTAAACAAATTTGGGTGCAAACTACTCTTACTCCAATTCTTGAAAAAGATGGACAAGTTAAAGAAATAGTTGCTGTTGATTCAGATATTACTGATGTCAAAGAAGCCGAGCGCAAAATTTCATCTCAAAATCAGGAAATCAAAAGCTCTGTGGAATATGCCGGAAGAATACAAAAATCAGTTTTGCCTTTGCCGGTTTTTGTAGAAGCTATTTTTGAAAAATATTTTATTTTCAACAAACCGCGCGACATAGTAAGCGGCGATTTTTACTTTGTCCATTATTTCAACGAAAAAGCTGTTCTTGCTCTTGCAGATAGCACAGGCCATGGTATTCCCGGAGCTTTTATGAGTCTTTTAGGTACTATGGCTTTCAAAATTGTAATGTCAAAAGTTCAACTTTTAGACCCGAACATTATACTGAAAATGCTTAATAATGAAATGATAAAACTTCTTCATCAACGCGGGGGAAAAGACGAAGCTTCTGATAGTATTGACGTTGCTTTATGTGTGTTTGATTTTGACAAAAAACTTGTAGAATATGCCGGAGCAAATATTCCATTGTATATTGTTAGACCTAATGAAGCGGAAGATATTGTTGTTCAAAGAATTAAACCTTCAAAAGTTACCATCGGCTACGATAAACTTTCGGAACCTTTTACTGTTCATTCTTTCCATTTGAATAAAGGCGACAGGATTTATATGTCATCAGACGGATTTTCAGATCAGTTTGGTGGTCAGGAAAATAAAAAATTAAAACGCCGAAGTTTTATGGATCTTCTTAGAACATTGTACCCAACTCCTTATTATCAGCAAGATGAAGCTTTTGAAATGTATCTTAAAGAGTGGATGGGACCAAACGAACAAGTTGACGATATTCTTGTTATTGGTATAGAAGCTTAATTTTTCTTTGCTTTTTTTATCAAAAAATCTACAAAGGATTTATATTTCTTCAATTTTGAGAAATTGAATATGAATAATAACAAAAAACCGACAATTTCTGTCGGTTTCTTTTTTTATTTTTGTTCTTCTTCTTCTTCAATAAAATCATTTAATTTTTCAACCATGTTTCGGGAGCCGATATAAAGCGGCACGCGTTGGTGTAAGTCATTTGGAACTAAATCCATTATTCTGCCTCCATCATGGTCAACTGCCATTCCGCCGGCTTGTTCTACTAACATTGCCATAGGATTTGCCTCGTAAATAAGTCTTAATTTCCCTGTTTTGAATTTTTCGGTTGGTGGATACATGTATATTCCGCCTTTCAGAAGATTTCTATGAAAATCGGCAACTAACGAACCAATGTATCGCGAACTGTATGGGCGATTTGTTTCTTCGTCTATATCTTTGCAGTAATCTAAATATCTTCTAACTCCCGCACTAAATTGTTTGTAATAACCTTCGTTTGCTGATATTATTGAGCCATTAAGTGGAATTTGAATGTCGCGATGCGAAAGACAAAATTCTCCGATTGAAGGAGCAAGTGTAAATCCGTTTACTCCTCTTCCTGTTGTGTAAACAAGCATTGTTGAAGAACCGTAAATAATGTATCCGGCAGCAACTTGCTTTGTTCCTTCTTGTAAAAAATCCTGAAGCTGAGCTACATGACCTCTTGGAGAAATTCTTCGGTAAATTGAAAAAATAGTTCCGATTGAAACATTAACGTCAATGTTAGAAGAGCCGTCAAGCGGGTCTATACAAATAATGTATTTCCCATCTTTTGCCATGTCGGTATCAAATTTAATAATATCCTGACTTTCTTCGGTGGCAATCCCGCAACACTCTGAACTTCCTTTTAGAGCGATTGCAAATTTTGTATTAGCAAAATCGTCAAGCTTTTGAACAGTTTCGCCTTGTACGTTTATATCTCCGGTTGTCCCTAAAATATCTACCAATCCGGCTTGATTTACTTCTCTGTTTACTACTTTTGCAGCTAATGCAATGTGAGTTAAAAGTCTTGATAATTCTCCTTTTGCATAAGGAAAATCAGCTTGTCGCTCAATAATGAACTCATTTAAGGTGTCAACAGTATTGTACATAACTTTGGGTTGTAAATTTTCTCAAAATTACCTTTTTTTGAAAAAAAATAAAAAAAACATTTGATTTAGTTTTCTTTTGTAACTTAATTCTAATTCTTAAAATATTGATAAATGCAAGTTTATAAGTTTGGAGGTGCTTCTGTGAAATCGGCAGATGCTGTTCGTAATGCGTTGAATATTATTAGTTTATGTGACGATAACTTAGTGCTTATTGTTTCTGCAATGGGAAAAACTACTAATGCTTTGGAGGAATTATTGGGAAAATATTATAGCGGAAAAGAGTTTAAAAATGCGTTTAAAACTGTTTTTGAATATCATTTTGAAATCATAAATTTACTTTTTGACCCAAAAAGTTCTGTTTTTGAGACAGTAAATTTGATTTTTAACAAATTAAAAGAAAAATTAGAAAGCCCGGTTTCTGAGAATTATGACAAAGAATATGATGAAATAGTTTCGGTGGGCGAAATTCTTTCTACAACAATTGTTAGTTATTATTTGAATGAAAATAATATTACAAATAAGTTGCTGGATGCCAGGGAAATAGTTGAAACCGACAGTAATTTCAGAGCTGCGAAAGTTGATTTTGAAAAAACTGCAATTAATCTAAAAACTACAGTAAATTTTAACGAATATAAAGTTTATATTATTCAGGGTTTTATAGCTTCCGATGAAAATAATTCACCAACTACTTTGGGGCGTGAAGGTTCGGATTATACAGCTGCAATTGTTGCTAATATATTGTCAGCAAGCGAATTAACTTTATGGAAAGATGTTGACGGAATTTATAATGCCGACCCAAAACTAATTGACAATGTTATAAAACTCAACGAAATTTCTTTTCGCGAAGCCACCGAATTAGCTTATTTCGGCGCAAAAGTTATTCATTCAAAAACAGCTAAACCATTGATGAATAAAGGCATAAAACTAACAGTAAGATCATTTTTAAATTATGATTCAGCCGGAACAACAGTTGGCGATTTTGAGGCTAAAATTTCTCCGCTTGTACCTATTTTTATTTTTAAAAACAATCAGGTTTTGTTAACTATCAGCGCCAAAGAATTTGAATTTATTGACGAAAGGATTTTTGAACGAATTTTTTCTATTTTGAACAAATTTAAAATTAAAATAAACCTTATGCAAAACTCAGCATTAAATCTTTCAATTTGTTTTGATTATAATCCAAATGACTTTAACAAATTCCTAAGTGCAGTGGGAGAGGAATTTAACTATAAATACAACCAAGATTTAACACTAATCACAATTCGACATTATACCGAAGAAACAATTCAGAAATTAACCAAGGGAAAACAAATTAAACTTGAACAAAAAAGTCGAATTAATGCTTTTTATTTGGTTGAAAACTGATTTAACTAATTTTAATTCAAAAAAATAAGTTTTATATTTATATTTGACAATTATTAATTAAACAACGCTTTTAATATAATCTATTTATTTCCAATTAGTTATGCAAAGAAACAAACAAAGTCAAGAAGAAAAAGAATTATCAAAATTCAAAAAATTTTCAAAAAATAAATATTTAAACCTTGGAATATATTCTGTTCTTTTGTTATTATTGATTTTATGGACAAAAAATTTATGGTTGATTCTTATTTTCGGAATTATTTTCGATTATTTTATAACTAAAAAAGTAAATTGGACTTTCTGGAAAAAACGTGATGCTCCGAAAACTAAAACGGTTGAATGGATTGATGCAATTGTCTTTGCAGGTATTGCAGCCTTATTAATCAGAACCTTACTAATAGAAGCTTATACTATTCCTACTTCGTCGATGGAAAAAACTTTGCGTGTAGGTGATTACCTTTTTGTAAGCAAATATCATTACGGACCACGTATGCCAATTACCCCAATTGCTGTTCCTTTTACTCATAATACTCCTATTAATTTCCCTCTTTTTTCAAGAATTGTAGAACTACCGTATAAACGTTTGGCAGGTATTACAGAAGTTAAAAATGATGACATTGTTGTTTTTAACTTTCCGGTTGGAGATACAGTTGTAGCGAATTATACAGGACAGAGTTACTACGAATTATGCCGGCAATTTGGTCGAAAAGCAGTTGTTAATGACGAAACTGTTAATCCTTATACAGGAATACTAGAAAAAGGATTTTTTGGTAAAATACTAATAAGACCAATTGATAAAAAAGATAATTACGTCAAAAGATGCGTTGCAATTGGTGGAGATGTACTTGAAGTAGTTGACGGATTGGTTCTAATAAATGGACAGCCACAAGAACATTTTATTGATATGCAGTATAAATATGCGATTGTTACAGATGGTTCTCTTTTTAATCCTCGTGTTTATGAGAATTTAGATATTTCTAAAGAAGACCAAAATGGTTCACATTCTTTTGATCCTAACTTGTTGGTTTATATGCCGGAACTAGCTAATTATGATTTGTCAAATTTGTTGATTTTACCATTAACTCAAAATGGTTACGAACAAATGAAAGCAATGCCAAATGTGCTGTACATTAAGAAATTAGTTAAAAATAAAGGATACAAAGAGCCTTATATTTTCCCACATACTCCTCTTGTTTATTCGATAAACGATACTTTGATAAATTACACAAAAACTGTTGACGATTCTCTTTCGAATTTTTTATCTGAAAGACTAGGTCGAACATTTAACTATACTCAGGACTTTGTTAATGTTTTAATCCAAAATTCTGATGACAGTTTATTATTGCAACATGTTATTACATATCTAACACTTTCTCAAACCGGAAGTTATCCTTGGAATGAAGATAATTTTGGACCGCTTTGGATTCCAAAAGCCGGCGAAACCTTAGAATTAAGTTTAGATAATTTGCCTGCTTACGAACGAGCTATTGATGTTTACGAGGGAAATAACCTTGAAGTTAAAGACGGGAAAATATTTATAAACGGAATAGAATCAACTTCTTACACTTTTAAACAAGATTATTTTTTCATGATGGGAGATAACCGTCACAATTCTGCCGATTCTCGTTTTTGGGGTTTAGTGCCTGAAAATCACATTGTTGGAACTCCAATATTTGTTTGGTTGTCGCTTGATAAGGATAAAAAGTTCCTTTCAAAAATTCGTTGGGAAAGATTTTTTATTGGAACAAGAAAATTATAGAAATGATGTTTTTAAAAAAGAAATATTTTGATTTCGAGCAAGTAGAAGATAGACTAAATATTGTTTGGAATAAAAATGCGTTGAAAATCACAGAGAAAATAATTCTTTCTGAAATTCAGAAAATATCTAAACTTGTTCTTGAATTAAAACCAAAAGTAATGTACGTTGATATTTGCAGTTTACAAGCTATTTTGGTTGATGAAACAAAGAAATTATTTCTTGAAAAAATGATTCCTGCATATCAAAATGCTGATATAAAACTCTTGGCAGTTTGTACAGGTGAAGATTTATTTAAACAACTTTTTGTTTCTCATATTCTTGAAGAAGAAATGAAACAAGTAAATTTTCAGGCAAAATATTTTAAAACAAAAAACGAAGCCGAAGATTGGCTAATGTCTAATAAATAGATGATTATAAAAAGGAAGTTTCGTCTTCCTTTTTTTTATGTGCCTTTTATCAAATTTAATTTTTTATTAGCTTGGTTTTCTTTAATTTTGAAAGAAAAATTGATATGAAACTAAAATTCAACTTACTAATTATTGCTTTATTAAGTTCGTTGGTGCTTTTTAATGCATGTAAAAAGAAATCTTCGGTTTTTGCAGTAATACCTGAAGATACAAAAGCTGTGCTTGTTTTTGATTTAAAATCTGTGCTGAAAAAAGCAGATTTTATTAATATTGAGGATTACAGTTTTTTTAATACTGCAATGAACGAAGTAGAAAACGAGAATAAAAAAGTTTTTCGTCTTTTGGAAGATTTTATCGAAGATCCAACCACATCAGGAATTAGTCTTTTTGGCGACTCTTTTGTATATTTTGTTGACGAAGGAAGCGATGAAAAATTTGTAGTTTGGGCTTTGCCTCTTAGCAATGGAGATAAATTTGGCAATTGGATCGATATGTTATTAGATGCTAGCGATGCCAGTTTTGATATTGAAAAAACAAGCAACTACAAATATATCAATTTTGATGATAATTCAGGAATTGCATGGAATAAAGAAGTTGCAATTTTTGTCGTTCCAACTGACTACAAAAGCGAAGATAATATCGAAGATATGATGGATTATCTTATGGATTTGGATACAAAAGACCAAATTTCGCAGAATAAAGATTTTATTGATTTTTATTCTAAGAAAAAAGATGTAAGTGCTTGGCTTGATTACAGTTTGCTTGAAGATATTGATGATTACAAAAATGTAATGAAAACAATGAATATGGATTTGGACGAAATGCAACTTTCATTGTATTTGGAATTTCTTGATGGCGAAATAAAATTTACTACAACTGTGAAGATGCCTGATAATAAAGAAATTACAGATATTTATGATGCCAAATTTAATGGTGATATTCTTAAATATTCTCCCGATAAAACATTAGGTCTTTTAACTTATGCTTTTAATCCTGAAGCATTAGGTGAATATATACAAAATATTTCTACTTACGCACTTATTAATGACGGTGTAAAAGAGGAAATTGGGTATTCAATTGATGAAATATTAGCTTCGTTTGGCGGTTCATTTTTTGTTAATGTTTACGATTTTGACAAAATAGAAGTTGAATATACTGATTATGAGCTTGTTTGGCATGATGATACTTTTGAATATACTTACGACGAGGTTACTAGTACCAAAGAAGAACTTATTCCACTTGCTGTTTTAGTGCTTGACTTAAAAGACTCAAAAGTTTTGGACAAACTAGTTGACCTGATTTCACAAGCAGGAGTGATTGAAAAGCACAATGACTATTACAAAATAGAGGAAGACGGAATGAATTTTTATTTTGGGTATAATGATGATGTTTTAGTTGTTACTTTGGACGAAGAAGCAATTAAAAATTTCAAAGATGGCGGTTATTCAAGTAGTTTAGCTTCTTTAAATGAAGGGAAATCAGCAAAAGATAATTTATTCTATCTTAAATTTAACCTAAATATTGATGATTATCCTTCGGTTGTTATTGATAAAATAACTGATGAAGATGATGATGCTGAAAAATTTGCTGATTATTGGAATGAAACTTTTGATTTTATAGAAATGAAAACTTCGGGAAAAAATGAAAGTGAAGTTTCAATTGTTTTGAAAAATGATGATGAAAATAGTCTAAGTTTCTTGCTACATACAATAGATGATATTTCTAAAAAATTCTTATAATGCACATTAAACTGCTAAAAGTTAAACCTACATACATGTCGGAGTCGGAAATTGACGGCTCCGATATTTATTTGTCTGATTTTGTGATTGAAAAAAACAAATTTTATCTTGTGAAAGGTCGTTCGGGGTCGGGAAAAACTTCGTTGCTGAATTTTATTTTCGGTAAAAGTCTTTCTTTCAACGGCGATATTTTTTATGATGAAATAAACACTAAATCAATTAAAGATTACAGCGTTTTTCGGTTGTCAAAAATCAGCTATGTTTTTCAGGATTTAAAATTGTTTGATAAATTAACAGCTTATGAAAATATTCAACTGAAAAATAATCTTTTGAATACCGTTGATGAAGTTCAAATCGACAATTGGTTTAAAGACCTGAATATTTTTGAAAAAAAACACAGTTTAGTTTCTACAATGTCGCTTGGAGAAAGACAAAGAGTTGCAATAATCAGGGCTATTTGTCAACCTTACGAGGTTTTGTTGCTTGATGAGCCTTTCAGTCACATTGACAAAAACAACATCAAAAAAGCCTCTGAGATTATCGTCAAAAGGACAAAAGAACAAAACGCAACTCTGCTTTTAGCAACATTAGACGATGAATACTTATTTGAGTTTGATGTGAAGAAAAAACTCTAAAAGTTGATAGTTCTTAAAGTTCAAAGTTATAAAGCATCTGACTTTATAAACTTTAAAAACTTTATAACTTTATAACTACATTATGATAAAAAAATTACAAAAAAAATCCATTAACGCTAACGCAATAATATTTTCGTTCACATTATTTGTTGGACTTGCTATATTGCTGATAATTAGTCAATTGTATTTTGATATTAAGCCGCTTATTAAATCAGATTCTGATATTTTTAAGAAACAAACTGTTGCTATTTCTAAACAAGTTTCGGCTTTTAAAAGTGTCGGAAAAAGTGAAATTGGATTTGAACAAGATGAAATAGAAGAGATTAGAAATCAGGATTTTGTGAAAAGTATTGCTGAATTTAAAACTGCTAATTTTGAAATTTCGGCTTACACGGAATCAGATTTAATCCCCGATTTTTACACACTTTTGTTTTTGGAAAGTATTCCTAACGATTATCTTGATGTGGAACCCGAAGAATGGACTTGGAGCGAAGGGGAGGAATTTTTACCGATTGTTGTTCCCGGATTTTATCTTACTCTTTATAATTTTGGTTTTGCTCAATCGCAAGGTTTACCGGTTATTTCCGAAAATATGCTTTCTCAATTCGACTTCAAAATCAGAATAAAAGGTCAATCAAAAGTAGAAGAATTTGACAGTAGAATTGTAGGGTTTTCGAACAAAATTAATTCAATTTTAGTGCCCGAAGAGTTTATGAATTGGGCAAACGCAAAATATGGCAGCAATCAAAACCCAAAACCAACTCGTTTGCTTTTGGAGTTTAACGACCCTTCTGACGAAAGAATTTTGCAGTTTTTTAACGATAATAATTATGACATCAGCGCACAAGATTTACAACTTAACAAAGTGATGTTTTATTTTAAAAGTGCAAGCGCATTTGTTTTTTTTATTGGACTTGTAATCACCGTTTTATCAGTTAGTCTTATTGTTTTGAGTTTATTCCTGATTTTTTATAAAAACAAAGAAGAAATAATTAACCTTTCGCTGTTAGGGTATACAAACAAACAAATTTCTGTTTTTTATAACGTTATCGTTTCGGTAATAACTTTTGTTTCAATAATTGCTGCATTTTTTGTGTCTTTGTATGTTAGAAGTATTTATGTTGCTAATTTTGAGACATTTGTAGGATATGATAAGCCCGATTTTTCTGTGCTTTTTCCACTTTCTATTACGTTTTCTATTATTCTATTGTTGTTGAATAACTTTATTATTTTCAGACGAATAAAAAAGATTACTGAACCAAGAAATTAGCTTGTTGAAAATTAAATATTAAAATAAAGACTATTTTAATTCAATTATTCCATTTTTTATGGCATATTTAACAAGTTCGGGGATTGATTTGAGTTCGAGTTTTTCCATTATGTTTTTTTTGTGAGTTTCTACGGTTCGGGTACTAATGAATAGTTTGTCGCTTATTTCTTTGAAACTCAAACCATCACACAATAGTTTAATGATTTCTATTTCGCGTTCCGAAAGAATTGCTTTTTGCTTTTTGAGATTTTCTTCAAGGTTTACTTTTTTGACAAAAGTTGTACATATTTTTTTTGAAATAGTGTCACTAAAATATTCAAAGCCTTCATAAACATATCGCACGGCTTCTAAAAATTCTTCTTTTTTTACGTTTTTGTGTAAATATCCTTTTACTCCGACTTTGACTGCTTCTACAATTGTTTCTTCGTCGTCTTGTGATGATAAAATTAGAATTTTGATTTGCGGATATTTTTCGGTTATTTGTTTTGCTATTTCAATTCCCGATATATCGGGCAATTTAACATCTAAGAGAATTATATCAGGCTGATGTTTTTCTATGGAATTAAAAATGTCCAATCCTCTTGTAACTTCGTCAATAAGTTCAATGTCCTTTACTCCTATCAGCATTGCGTTTATGCCGTCAATTACAATGCTGTGGTCTTCTACAATTGTTAGTTTTATCATTTCCCTAATTTTCTTTGCACATAATTATTTTAATTTTTAACTAATTCTTTACCGGTAATTCAAATGTAAACACGCTTCCTTTCCCTAACTCGCTATCAGCAAATATTTTACCGTTGTTTTTCTCTATTAATTCTTTGCACAAAATCAACCCTAATCCTGTTCCTTTTTGTTGTGACTTTCCTATTGTAGATGTATCTACATCAATTCTGAAAAGTTTTTCAATGTCTTTTTCATTAAGTCCTATACCTGTATCTTCGACAGAAAAATTCACAAAATCGTTGCTTTTTTCTGTGTAAAGTTTGATTTTTCCGTTATTATTCGTAAATTTTACTGCATTGGTTATGAGGTTTCTAATTACTGTATCAATCATTTTGACATCGGCGTAAATGTACGTATTATCGTTTATTTGTGAAGTAATTTCTATATTTTTTTGATGTGCGTAATTATCAAGAAGTTGAATATTTTTTTCTACTAATTCTTTCAAGTCGAATAGACTAGGATTGCATTTTAGTTTTCCGGTTTGGCTACCAGCCCATTGCAGTAGATTATGCAACAAATCAAGCAAATTATTTGAAGAATCGTACATTTTTTTGAGGTATTTTTCCAAGTCGCTTTTTTCCAATTCATTAATATTTTCAAACAGTGATTCAGTTATACTGCTAAATGCTGAAAGCGGATTTTTCAGGTCGTGGGCAATTATTGAGAAAAATTTATCTTTTGTACCGTTTAAAAGCGATAGTTGAAGGTTTTTTTCTTCTAACAATTTATTATTTTTCTTTTGACTTAAAAATCTGAGGAATATCAAAAAACCAATAAGAAGGACTAATACAGACGTTAATACTAGGAAAAATTTCAGATTTTTTTCTTTTTCCAATTGGGTTTGCTGAAGTTGGTTTTGTGTCGAAAGTAATAAAATTTCGCTCTCTTTTTTTTCTACTTCGTATTTAACATTTAATTCCTCTACCTGTTTTTGAGCGTCTTGTCTAAAAACACTGTCTTTGTATGCAATGTAATTTTCGAAGGCATAAACTGCATTTTCGTATTGTTTCATCTCGGTATAAGATTTTGACAGATATTCATACGAAAGCATTATTTCAAGTAAATTTCTATGTGTTTCTGATAATTCAAGAGATTTTTGAATATTTAAAACCGCAGTTTTATAATTTTTTGAAAGGTAAAAAGTGTGCCCGAGATGGTTGTATGTTACAATAATGCCGTTTGTATAGTCTATTTCTATGGCAACTTCTAATGCTTTTTGATAATAATTTAGTGCTTCGGTATAATTTTCCTGCATTTTGTAAATTCTTGCAATATTACCGAAACAATTAAATAATCCGTATTTATTATTCAACTCAAAATTCATTTCTAATGCTTGGTTTAAGAAGTCTAACCCTTTTTCATATTCTTTCAATTTTTCGTAAACTCTTCCTTTATTGGTTAACAAGCCAGCTATTTTAAATTTTGAATCATTTTTTTCAAAAATCTTTAATGCATTATCAATATACTCTAATGATTCTTCGTATTTGCCCCAGTCGTAGTAAACATTGCTCAAATTAGCGTATACGTTTGCTAATGCTTCTTCTTCGTTTTCTAATTTAAAGATTTCAATTGCTTTGTTGTAATAGTCAATTGCAGTTGCATAATCGCTAATTTTTACATATATAGAGCCAATGCTGTTGTATGTTTTTGCTTTGTCAAAGTTGTTTCCCAATTCTTGGTCTATTGCAAGGGATTTATTATAATACAATAGAGCTTTGTCATAATTGCCCTTTTTGTTGAAAACTCCGCCAAGAGCTGTGTAATTATCGGATACTCCTTTTAGATAATTGATTTCTATACTCAAATTCAGAGATTGCTCAAAATAAAATGCGGCACTGTCAAAATTTCCTTCGTAGTAGTACGAATATCCGATAAACATATCAGATTTTGAAAATTCCAATTTATCGTCATGTTTTTTTGATAACGTTTTAGATTTTAAAGCAAATTCGCGTGCTTCCGAAAACGAAAAATCGAGAGTGTGGTCAGATAATTCATTGAGGATTACAATTTGCTCTTGTTCGGTAGCTGTTTCTAATATATTTTTTAGGCTGTCTGTTTTAGTGTTTTGTGCTTCTGTGCATAGTGTAGTTGTTAATATTATCATTATGCTAATCATTATTTTTTTTGTATGTGTAATCATGTGTTATGTTTTTATAAGGCAAATTAGTTGTTTTTTTAGTATTCTAAAATTGCAAAATTAGTTATTATTTGGATTTTAATCAGGTTTTTCTGCAAATAATTACGGTCTTTCCCTTATTGTTTAAAATGTCTAATTCATAGTTCTTTGCATTATAATATTTAAAACTATGAGTGAGATTATTAGACAAATCAGAAAAATTATTCTTAGAGCTGAGTTGTGTATTATCAACAATCAACTTTCAGATGCTCAAAATTATAACGAAAATGCTCGTGAATTAATCCTTAATAATTGGGACGAAATGGAGTATGAACCTCTTTTGGGAAAAGTTATGCGTCAGAAAAACGAAATTACTGTGCAAATGGTGAAATCATTATCAAACCAATCTGTAAATAATTAAATATAAAAATTATGAAAAAATTTATTTTAAATTTTGTGTTAATAATTTGCTTTCCGGCAATGATATTTTCGCAACAGTCATTAAACACGGCAGGAGTAGATTATCAATCCTCGTCAGGCAGCGTAAGTATTGCTGTTGGACAAGTTTTTTATTCAACAAATAATTCCATTGATGGTACTGTTTCGGAGGGAATTTTACAACCTTACGAAATTTTTGTAGTTACAAGTATCGAAAATCAAAAAATGTCTCTTGATTGTTCGGTTTATCCAAATCCGACCACCGATTTATTAATCTTATCTTTTGATAATGAGGATTTTCTGAACCATAAAGCATACTTGTACAATGCCACAGGAAATATCATTAACATAATTGATGTAAAACAAAATCAATCATTTATATCATTAGAAAATCAGCCATCAGGCATTTATTTTCTGAAAATTACTCAAAATTCTAACGAAGTTAAAACTTTCAAAATCATTAAAAATTAAATATCATGAAAAAATTATTTATTACAGTTATAGCAGTTGTTTCAGCAACATTTTTGTTTGCTCAAAGTCCCAGTTTGATGAGTTATCAGGCAGTTGTTCGCAATGCCGATAATCAATTGGTTACAAATACCGAAATTGGTTTAAAAATCAGCATTTTGCAAGGTTCTCCAACAGGTACGGAAGTGTATTCCGAAATTCAAAATCCTACAACTAACGCTAACGGTTTATTAAGCATTGAATTTGGCGGAGAAACCGGTTTTGATGCTATTGATTGGACTTATGGTACTTTCTTTATCAAAACTGAAATTGACTTGGACGGAGGTACAAATTACACAATAAGCGGTACAAATCAGATGCTTAGTGTACCTTTTGCTTTGCATTCAAATACCACTGAAAATTATGACGAAACCGATCCTGTTTTTGCGGCAAGTCCCGCTGTTGGTGTGCAATCGCAGGATATTACAAATTGGAACTCTGCTTACAGCTGGGGAAATCACGCAGATTATGGTTATCTGGTTTCTTTTAATGAAATGCAAGACCTTGCTAATGTAATTGCAAACGGAAGCGATGCGAATAACAGAATTACAAATTTGGAAAACCCTGTCAGCGACCAAGATGCTGCTACTAAATTTTACATAGATAGTATAATTGCTGATCTCAAATTAAATATTTATGCCGAATTGGGTGTTACTGATATTGAAGGTAATCACTACGAAACTGTCAGAATTGGCGACCAAATCTGGATGGCTGAAAATCTCAAAACAACCAAATTCAACAATGGCGATGATATTACGGTTGTTTCAATTTGGTCGGATTGGATAAATACAACATCTCCTGCAATGTGTTGGTTTTACGATAATCCTGCTACATACAAAGAAACTTACGGAGGTCTTTATAATTTTTATGCTGTAAATCCCGGCAATTTGTGTCCTGATGGTTGGCATGTTCCTTCTGAAACCGAATGGCAAACTCTTATTGATTACGTAGGTGGTGTAAATATTGCCGGCGGTGAATTAAAAGAAAAAGGATATACTTTTTGGGCTAACCCCAATACCGGTGCTAATAATACTTATGGCTTTAATGCAAGAGGTTGCGGAAACAGAAATCATACAACCGGCGATTTCGATTTTGACCAGGAACAGGCAAATTTCTGGACTTCTACAAATGTAACAGGTCAGATAGCAAAAGATGTTGAAATGTATTACAATTCTGCTAATGCTGAAATAAACAACGGGTCTATGAAACAAGGCACATCGGTAAGATGCGTAAAAGATTAAAACAAAATCTACATTAAATTTAAAAATTTATAAAATGAAAAAAATATTTTTTACAATAATTAGTTTGCTGATATTTAGTTTTTTATCGGCACAAATTATACCCACTGACGGCATTGTTTATGTTGCTGATGACGGTATCGGAAACGGCTCTTCGTGGTCTTCTGCTACTCCCGATTTACAAGGGGCAATCAACGCTGACGGCGTTGAGCAGGTTTGGGTTAAACAAGGCACGTATAAACCAACCTATCAATATGATATCGAAGACCCACGGGCATTCTCTTTTGTTCTCAAAAACGGAGTTATTGTTTACGGCGGATTTAATAATTCGACACCTAATCCTACTTTATCGGAAAGAAACCCTTTTTATTATGAAACCGTATTAAATGGCGATATTAATAACCAGTATGATGACACCGACGACGCATACCATATTATTTATCACGATATGTATTCAGGTATCGACAGTACCGCAATTATTGATGGTTTTTTTATTATCGGAGGGAATGCAAATGGTACTTATTACGAAAATTCAAGAGGAGCAGGTGCGTACAATGACAATTGTAATCCTGTTTTTATAAATTGTGTTTTTAATGCTAATTATGCCGAAAAGGGCGCCGCTGTTTATAATTATAACGCTTCTCCGTATTTTTATAATTGTGATTTTATTGAAAATGAAGCAACCGAAGATGGTGGCGGAATGTTTAATGACAGTTCAAGCCCTTATCTTCAATATTGCCTGTTCGATAAAAATTATGTTCAGGGAAATGGTGCAGGAGTGCTTAATTTTGGAAGTAGCAATCCCTATATAACAGGTTGCGAATTTATTCAAAATGTAGCAGTCGCAGATGGTGGTGGAATTTTAAACACTGAAAATTCTAATCCGCAGATTATCAGTTCTATAATTTGGTGCAACGAAGCAGTAAATGGTGCCGGAATTTTAAATAATGCATCATCATCACCTTTAATTGTAAATACTATAATAACTGCAAACTCAGCAAGTTCGGCAGGTGGGGCTATTGTTAATAATGAAAACTGTAACGCCGAAATAATTAATTGTACAATTCATAATAATTCTGCACCCGTAGGAGGAGGTATTGCAAATAGTAACAGCAATCCTGAAATTTATAACACTGTTGTTTATACTAATGGGACGCAAATTGTTAATGTAGGCACGTCAGTTCCGGTTGTTCAGTATTGTTGTGTTGAAGATGGTTACTCAGGTGAGGGAAATATTGACGCAGACCCTGCTTTTTCTAATTCCGGTCTCACTCATTATTTATTCCCTTCACCTGCAAGTCCTTTGATTGATGCCGGTAACAATAGTTTTATACCTGAAAACATCTTATCGGATTTTAATAACAGAAACCGTATTGTTGGCGAAACCGTTGACATTGGTGTTTTTGAACATCTAAAAGTTATTTTTGTTGATGCAAGCAATACTCATCAGCAAGTGGGTGAAGAATGGTATAATGCTTACACCAGTTTGAATGTGGCAATTGAAAATTGTCCCGAAGGTATGGATATTTGGGTGGCAGACGGAACTTATAAACCCGACGATAATTATGGGGTTGGAACTGGTGATAGATATTTTCATTTTCCTTTAAAAAAAGGTGTTAGAATACTTGGAGGTTTTGCCGGTACCGAATATTATGAATACCAAAGAGATTTTGAAACGAATAAATGCTACTTAGATGGAAATCTTGGTGCCGAAAAAGTTTATCATGTATTCTATTCAAGTTCCACTGATGTAGATACTACTTGCATAGTTGACGGATTTTATATCAGAAACGGAAATGCAGACGGTACTAATGATTTTACTCGAAACGGCGGAAATATTTATCTTTTAAGTGCAAGTCCTTTGTTTAAAAATTGTCAAATATACAGTGGCTATGCATATTTAAACGGTGGTAATGTATATCTTGGCGGTTCTTCGGCTGTTTTTGAAGATTGTAATATTTCGAGCGGTCAGGCAGAATACGAAGGTGGTGGTTTATACACTTCTAACTCAAATGCCTTGTTCAGCTATTGCAAATTTGAAGAAAACTATGTTTACGGTAATGGCGGTGGAATTTCTATAAAAAATAACGGTTTTAATATTTTCAACTCTTGTTATTTTTCTTTCAACGATGCTTCTGATATCGGAAACGGTGGTGGCGCTTATGTTCAGGATGTTGACTCTGTGCTATTTTTGAATTGTTGGTTCTTCGAAAATTATGCTAATCAGAACGGTGCAAATTTAGACATTAACAGTCGTGCAATTATCGTAAACAACGATATTCAATGGGGTTATTTGTCTGGCACTTCCAATCAGGGAGGAAATATTTTTGCAAAAGCAAATGCCGACATTTCAATTGTAAATTCGATCATTAACAACGGTAATGCTGATGCAGACGCAAATATTGGAATACAAACAGGCGGAAATGTTGATATTTCATACTCCGGAATTGCCGGTTGTGGTGGCAGCGGTGATAACTGGGACACAAATTTGGGTAACGATTTAGGTGGAAACCTTGATTTTAATGAGGACTGGAACACTTACGAACAAGCAATTGAAAATAACTGGCAAGGTATAGATGCAGGTACAAATTCTCCTTTTGAAAATGGCGGAATTGCTGAAAATTTCAAATCCGATTATTTGAAAATGAACCGTATCAGAGGCGATAAAATCGATTTGGGTTGCCGTGAAATTCCTTATGCTTTCATAAAATTTTATCTTACACCCGATGAAATTGCCGGTTCTACCCAATGTACTTATGATGGCGGTGTTACTTGGTTTTACAATAACGACAGTATTTGGGAAACTCCAAAAACAATTACTATAACTTTTGATGATGTAGAGAATTATATCACTCCTGACGACATTACATTAACTCTTGAATGGAACGAAGATTACATTGTTTACGGTAATTACATAATTATTGAAAATATTTCAGAAAATTCCGAAAAGAACTTGTCGGTTTATCCTAATCCTACAATTGGTACGATAAATATTGATATTGAGCAAGTTGAACAAAACGAAACTATTTTCATTTTTAACATAACCGGACAACTAATACAGAGTATTCCTGCAAAAAATCAAAATCAAATTGATTTATCTGATTATGATAATGGTATTTATTTGATTAAAGCAAACACTGAAACTGTAAAAATTATTAAACATTAAATCTTATAACAATGAAAAAAATTCTTTTCATATCTTTAATATTGTTAGTATTCAGCCAATCTTATTCACAATGGCATTGGTTAAATCCGTCTCCGCAAGGAGATGGGTTTGCCGATTTGTTCTTTGTAAATTCAAATGTTGGATATGCTGTAACACGCAGCGGCAATGTTGTAAAAACCGACAATGCCGCTGAAAGTTGGTTACTAACGAGCAAAATTTTGAACAGTTATTTTAATTCAATGTTTTTTACCGATGAAAATACAGGCTGGGTTTGTGGTTTCTATGGTAAAATTTTTAAAACCACTGACGGTGGTGATAATTGGACTGTTCAAACAACACCTTATCCCGATGACGATTACTATGATATATATTTTCTCAACTCTCAAAAAGGTTTTGCTGTCAGTAATTATGGTCAGATGATTAAAACCCTTGATGGTGGCGAAAATTGGACTGCCGTCAGCACTGGTTCAGACGAAGACTTCAGAGCAATTCATTTTCCAACAGAAACTGTCGGATATGTTGCTTGTACAAATGGTTATACGCTTAAAACAACTGATGGCGGCGATACTTGGACTGAAATTGATATGATTATTGCAGATAATTTTAACTGTATTTGGTTTGCCAACGAAAATACAGGTTATCTCGGTGGCGATTACGGTGCTATTGCAAAAACAACTGATGGCGGACAAAATTGGCAAATGCTAACTGTCCCTGAGAACGATTATTTTTATGCCTGTTCTTTTTTGGACGAAAATACCGGATTTTTTTCAACCGAATACGGAATGGTTTATTTTACCAACAATGGCGGAAGTTCATGGAATGTTCTTGATGTTGGTACTGATTATGTTCCACTTAAAGGTGTTTATGCTTTTGATACAGAAAATATTATTACTGTTGGTGTTGATGCAGGCATTTATAAAACTTCTGACGGTGGCGATAATTGGCAGAATTCAACTAACGTTTTTATTGGTCAGATTACTCTAAATAGTATCAAGTTTTTTGATGGATTAAATGGTGTGGTGTGCGGAAATGGAGGGAAAATTTTCACAACCGATGATGGCGGGTTATCTTGGGCTGAGCAAAACTCGAATGTAACGTTGAATTTGAACAAAATTTTTATAACAAACCAAAATACTGCTTTTTCTTGCGGATTGACCGGAAATATAATTAAATCAAACGATAAAGGACTTTCTTGGGAAACAAAAACTTCGGGAACTACCGAACATTTATATTCAATTTTCTTTTCAGATGAAAACATCGGTTATGCTTGTGGCTCAACCGGAACAATTGTTAAAACATCTGACGCAGGCGAAAATTGGAACACATTAACAACCGGCTCAACGGATTGGTTCTATGCTATTTGCTTCAATAACTCAAATATAGGAATTGCAGTCGGTAATGCAGGTGCAATGATAAAAACAACTGATGGTGGTGAAAATTGGTCTGATATTTCAACCGGACTTACTATTCCATTGTTTGATGTTTATTTTCTTGATGAAAATACAGTTTTTGCTTGCGGTCAAAGCGGTAAACTTCTAAAAAGCACCGATGCCGGCGAAAACTGGACTGAAATTACAACCGGAACAAACGAAAATTTAAAAGACATAAATTTCAAAGATGATTTGAACGGTTACGTAGTTGGTGCAATGGGAGTAAATCTAAAAACCGAAGACGGCGGCGTAAACTGGACTTTGCAAAGTAGTATTTCAAACAAAATGTTTAACGGCGTAACCTCAACCGAGTTGGGAAATACTTATATCTGTGGAGAATATGGTGCAATTCTTTATGATAATGCTGCACCGTTGGTAAATATCAATGAAATTTCATTCAAAAATAATTCTTTGATGATTTATCCAAACCCGGCAAGTAGTTTTATAAACATAATTTCTGAAAATCCATCTGAAAATATTTCCAAAATTGATATTTATGATATTAAAGGCAAAAAAGTTTTCACACAAAATTGTTATCAGACAAATTCAGTAAATATTGATATAAGTAGCTTGATAAAAGGAATTTATATTGTAAAGGTGATTTCAGAAAATCAAATTTCAACACAAAAATTAATAATTCAATAAACTTAAACATTATGAAAAAAATATTCATATCTCTGATAATTTTATCATTTTCGACTTTTGCCTTTTCGCAATGGATTGAAAAGAACAGTGGCACAACTGATCATTTGATGAGTGTCTATTTTACCAACACAACAACTGGCTTTGCTGTTGGCAATAACGGAACAATTTTAAAAACAACTGATGTCGGTGAAACTTGGGTTGCAAAAAACAGTAGTACAACAAGTTGGCTTATGTCTGTAAATTTTTACGGTACAAATACAGGTTGGGCTTGCGGAGCAGGTGGAACAATTCTTAAAACAACCGATGCCGGAGAAACATGGACATCCTTAACAAGCGGAACAACTGAAACTTTGTACTCAATTTTTTTCTCAAATATAAACACAGGTTACGCTTGCGGAACAAATGGAACTATTATCAAAACAACTGATGGCGGGACAACATGGAATACTTCAAACAGCGGAACAACTGAAAATTTATTATCTGCTCATTTCATCTACTTGACCACAAATGGACATATTGCCGGTTACGAAGGAACAATTTTGAGAACTTCTGACGGAGGGACGACATGGATATCACAAACAAGTAACACTAATGAAACTTTTAATTCTATTTGTTTTGCAAATTCTGCATTAACTGCTTATGCTGTTGGGACAAACGGAATAATTAAAAAAACAACTAATTCGGGCGAAAGTTGGTCAACACAAACAAGTGGTACAACAAATCATTTAAGGAGCGTAAAATTTTTAGATTTGAACCTTGGATACGCTGCCGGTAATAATGGTGTAATTTTAAAAACAGAAAACGGAGGTACAAATTGGATTTTGGAAGAAACTCCTTCAAATACTACCATAATGTCAGTTTTCCCTTACAATGCTGATTTGGTTTTTGCCGTTGGAAGCGGAGGTATGATTTTAAAAAGAACAACCGCTTTGCCCGGTGATGCAGGTACAATTACAGGTGAAACAACTGTTTGTCAAGGCACAACAAGTGTTGAATATTCAGTTGAAGCAATTCCTAATGCCGAAACATACCATTGGAGTTTGCCTGCGGGAACAACAGGTGCAAGCACAACAAACACTATTTTGGTAGATTTTGGAACAGATGCAGTCTCAGGAAATATTTCGGTTTATGCCTCAAATGTGAATGGAGATGGTGCGTCTTCAATATTGTCAGTT
This sequence comes from Bacteroidales bacterium, assembly GCA_016938685.1. Taxonomy (GTDB): domain Bacteria; phylum Bacteroidota; class Bacteroidia; order Bacteroidales; family JAFGUD01; genus JAFGUD01. The sequence goes on from JAFGUD010000281.1 coordinate 32,208, forward strand.
ACTGTTAATGAAAAACCGAATACTCCGGTAATAATGTTATCGGGTTATACATTAAATTCCACCATAGCAGATGCTTATCAATGGTACAAAGACGATATTGAGATAACCGGTGCAACTAATCAATCATATTATGTAACTGAAAATGGCGATTATTATATTATTGTATCCGAAAATGGTTGCTTTTCTGATCATTCAAATGTTATTTCTGTAACACATGTTTCAGTTGCCGAAATTAATTTTTCTAATATTAAAATTGCACCTAATCCTTCTTCTGATAAATTGGTTGTAACTGCTTTGGAAATTAAAAAAATTGAAATATTTGACGTCTGCGGAAATATTGTTTTTTCAGTAGATTGTAATTTTGCTGATAATTGCATTATTGATGTAAGTGGCTTAGCAAAAGGTGTTTATTTGATTAAAACGCAAACAAATTATTATAAAGAAACCAAAAAGATAATAGTAGAGTAGTAATATACTTTAAATGTCGTTTAGAAAAAAGAGTGTTAATACTTACTAAACGGCATTTTTTTTAGTTTTTCAACAATATCGTAAACAGCAGGACAAGTAGAAATATTTAAAAGAGTTTCGTCTAACACCTGATAAAACCTTTTTTGTGATGTGTGTGGATATTCTCTACATGCTTTTGGACGTTGCGAGTAAACAATGCAATAATTTTCGGAATCTAAAAAAGGGCAGGGCATAGTCTTAAAAACATAGTCTTTGTCTTCGTCAATTTTCAGATATTTTGCAATAAAGTCCGATTCTTTTATCTTCAAATGAGCGGCAAGCCTTTCAATATCTTTATTCAAAATTCTTGGACCAAGTGATTTGCAACAATTTGCACAGGTTAAACAATCAAAGTTAGCGAAAAAATCTTCGTCTAATTCGTGAACTATGTCATCAAGATTTTTAGGTTTTTTCTTCTTTAATTTTTTGAAGAATTCTTTGTTCTCTTTTTCAGCTTTTTGGGCATTTATTTTTAATTTTTCTAAATCTTCGGGTTTCATTAGGTCAAAATTTTCTGCAAAAATAGCATATTAATAAAAAACCTTAGAATTTCCGTTTTTATAGAAAATTGTAACCTGATTTTTGAGAATATCTACAAATACTTGTTCTATTTCCATGTCAGAAGAACTATAAACACCGGCTGTTCCTGATTCAGAGTCTGTTGTAATTTTCACTGAAAATGATTTTTTTAGATCATCTTGATTTCGAAAAACAACTGTATTATTTTCAACACTTATTTCAAAATTACAGTCTTTGTAATCAACGGTTCCTTGTGTAGTGTTGACTTCCATGGTTTGAGTTGTTGTGATTTTTTGGTCGCCTTTTGAAAAACTTTTTGCTAGTGTTATTTTGTTAAATTCACCTGAAATATTTTTTATCTGAGTAGAATCTGTAAATCCTTTAACTTCAAAGTTAAAAGTGCCTGATATTTGGCCGCTTTCATTAGCTGTTATTTCAAAAGTGCCTTTGTTGGCATAAAAAGTTTCTTCTTCGTTTGCAAAATATGAACGGCTGTCTATTTCATTTTTGCCTTGCTGGTCAGAATTTGCAATAATAAAAATATGTTCGTCATTTTCTGATAAAGCAGTTATAATCAGTATATTGTCTTCTTTTTCGTAAAAAGCGTTATTTATTCTTAATGACTGATTTTCTACTTTGGCTGAAAATAAATTTTCGGAGTTATTTTCCACAACATTTTGATTATCTGAGTTATCTGTTGTGTTGTTGTTGTCTTTGTTTTCTCTATTACATGAATAAATAAAAAACAAACCAAAAAACATTAGAAAAAATATTCTTGACATTATTTTTATTTTTGAGTTTCTGTACAAATTTAAGATAAAATGTTGTAAATTTGTTAACATCAATCAAATAAATTCTGAAATTATGAAAACTGTTTTTTTTATAGTAATAATGTTTATTTCGATGGGTTTTGCATCGGCAGAATCACCACGTGATCCTTTTGTTGTAATACGCATAAATGGTGTTGAATATAAATCGGGAGACTACATAACAGTTCGCCCGGGAGAAAGATTGACAGTTGAGGCTGTTTTAATGGGCGGCAGACGTGATTATTGTTCTGATCCCCAGAAATATGCAAACGTAGGAAACAATACTGTAATAACCGGTCAGGGCGAAGATGGAATGTCTTTTTATATTGGAGATGCTACTTTTCGAGGTACGTGGTCTTTAACATCTGAAAAAGCTTTATTTACAGGTGGTTCCGAAGTGCAAATTTCAGTTTCTCCTGCAAATGGTAAAAAAGATAATCAGGCTGTTATTGAAATTCCTAAATCCGGTTATGGACAGGTTTTTATTACTGTAAATATTACAACCGATTGGTTTTATGAAAGATATACACAAGCCGGAAGAACCGAACAAACTGATGCAAATACAGGGAAAGGAACTTTTTATTTTAAAATTCAGTCCGAAGAGGGAGTTTGGTATTCTTCTGCTAACCTTACTGCAAAAGGTGTTGAGAATTTTTCTGTTAGAAATTCCCTTGATCAGGTTCAGAGAAGTTACGATGAAATTTATCAGCAGCTTTTGAAGAAAAATTATTCAAATATTGACATGTATGTCGGTAATTTAAAAAATTCAGTCTCGTCCTTAAAATCAGTTATTGATGATGAAAAAAAGAAAGATTCTAAATTTGAATGCGAAGTTACATTTATCGGTTTGCCTACTTCGATGACAATGAATCATTTAAAATCGCTTGAAACTTTGAGTATTAAATGGAAAGAGCAATATCTTATTTGTCAACAGAATGTGACTAAAATAAATGATATGTTGGTTGGAGCAAAAGACGGTTTTTCGTCAAATGTATTGAAAAGTGTGTTTAAAAATTATATTAATTGGGGAACAAGTATTCCTACAAGTTATCCTGATTTTTTGACTCTATATGATCCAAGTTCTGTGTTATCAGTTGTTTCACTGCCCGGAAAAGTTATGGGTTGGTACGAAGAAGCGAATAATGATGCTACAATTCTTCAAAATCAGATTCAAACTATTAAAATGTTATCAACTTTGCAGAAATTCTATATGGATAGAATGACTGAGAGTGTTACAGAAAGACAAAAAGTTCAGGATTTGGTTAACGAAATGGCACCGGTTAAAAAACTTGATGGAGAATTAAAAACTTATTTTTCAGGGCTTTCTTGGGCAAAAGTAAAGATATAGGCTTATTGCTCGACATTATTGCCAAATGACAAATTGATTTTGTTGGTGTTAATTGAAAAGTTGTATAGAAAACACACTAACTACAAGATAAGTTGATAAGAAAAATAAGGCAAAAGTTTATATTTGAATTGTTTATCTTTTTGATAATATCCAATATAAGTCAAGATGCCAATATTAAAAGCATGTTTTTTTTCAAAGTGTCTTACAGCTGTGTTTTGCTCTAAAAGCAGTATTTTTCTATTTCCAAAATTATCAGGTTCTAAAAAATCAATTGTAGCATAAGAGATTTTATTATCTGAGATAAAGAAAACATTATTTGTAAATTGCTTGATAAGAGTGTAATCAAAACCAAAACCATAAATTTTGAACATAGTTATATAATTTACGGCAATTATATTGTCATAGCAAATATTTATGGCGTGTAAACTTTTATTTGATTTATAAGATAATCCTGCTGCAATTTCATATTTGTCTCTTATTTTTAAAGAAGGGAAGTCATAAGCAGAGCCAAAAACACTTCCTGTAACTCCAAAATTAATTTTTTTATGAATTGGTAAAATTATTCTGCTTTGAAAATAACCGGATAGAGCTTTTATCGGAGGCAACCAAGCACCAGTCTCAATTTCCAATACATTCCAAAAATTTTTGCCGAAACTTTGATAAAACAACTCTGAATTTTTATAGTAAAATTTTCCTTTTGGGGCTTGGAAAACCGGTACGTTATGATATGCCATTTCAAAACCTTTGAACATTTTTGTTGAATCAATATTTTGACTGAAAATATTGAAAGAAAAGGAAATGATTAGTAATAACAAACAATAATTTTTCATTTTAGTATTGTTTTTTTGGTATTGAATAAAAATAAATAAAAATACCTGAATATAAATCATCAGGTTCATTGTGAGGAATAAAAAGGCTCTGGTTTAAATTGACGATGGTATTTCAATTATTTCAAAGTAATGTTTTTCTATGCTTTTAAAGCGTTTCCAACTATC
>JAFGUD010000282.1 GCA_016938685.1 Bacteroidales bacterium
GAAAAAAAGGGCGCGTTGGCGAATTCGGTAAAATCACATATTTTAATTTACTAAACAGAAATCTTCCATTAAAATAGTGGTAGAACCACATTTTTTAAAAATGGTTAAAAAAACTGTGGGTTTGGTAATCTATGAAACATTAACTTAATAAGATTCTGCCAAACTAACTGATCAACCGACCAACCGATTTTACCCTGAGCGAAGTCGAAGGGAAACTGATAAACCGATAAGCCGATCAAACCCGTTAAAAAAGAAATTGCATTTAGTTCTACTAAAAATTCAATTTGTAATTTTAACACTATCGTTAAAAAAAGAATGCAAAGCAATTTCTATTTTTAACGAGGATCTCCTTAGACCCTCGTTTACGGGGCTCGAAGAATAACAAAAATCATAGATTTTTTATTCTTCGGGACAGATAAACTCGTTCAAAAAATCCCCAACAACAAATGTGCTGCCGCCAATGAAAATTATATCATTTTGTTTCGAGTCTGTATAAGCTTGTTGATATGCCGATATTACATCAGGATAGGATTCTCCTCTTATATTGTTTTTTTGCGCAATTTCTTTTAGAATTTTTTCGTCCATGGCTCTTGGTACAGATGATTTTGTGAAATAATAAAATGCATTTTTTGGAAATAATTTTAATACTTCTTCAACATTTTTATCATTCACAAACCCTATGATAAAACGAATTTGACCATTTTTTGAGTTTAGGTTTAGTAATTCGTTTATTGAATATGTTAATCCTTCTTTGTTATGTCCGGTGTCGCAAATAGTTAAAGGCTTTTTGTTGATGATTTCCCATCGTCCTCTAAAGCCGGTATTGGTAATTACATTTTTTAATCCTGATATGATGTGCTTTTCGGGAATGTTAAAATTCTTTTGTTGTAAAATCTTAATGGAGCTAATTATTGTTGCGAGATTTTTAGCTTGGTACGGCCCTTTTAAGGCAAAATCGTATTCTATATTTAATTCTGACTGATCGGCAAAAATAATTTCAGCATTATTGACAGATGCAATTTTGTTAAATTCTTGAGATGTTTCTTCTTGAGTCTCTCCAATTACGACAGGAACTTTCGGTTTGATTATTCCGGCTTTTTCGCGAGCAATTTTATCGAGAGTGTCGCCTAAAAATTGTGTGTGGTCTAGTCCGATATTGGTTATTATTGATAGTTCTGGCGAAATTATATTTGTTGAATCAAGTCGTCCACCCATACCAACTTCTATAACTGCTACATCTACTTTACAATTTTTAAAGTATTCGAAAGCAAGTGCAACACTCATCTCGAAAAAAGATGGCTTAAGATCTCTTATGATGTCATAATTATTGTTGATAAAATCTGTAACAAACTCTTCGGTTATCATAACTCCATCGACACGAACACGTTCGCGGTAATCAATCAGATGTGGCGAGGTGTAAAGTCCTGTTTTGTATCCGGCTTCTTGTAGTATTGAGGCAAGGCTGTGTGAAACAGAACCTTTGCCATTTGTGCCGGCAACATGAATACATTTAAACGATTGATGAGGATGTTTAAAATGTTCATCAAGCAATTCTGTGGTTTTTAAATCGGCTTTATATGCGGCTTGTCCAATGCGTTGATACATTGGAAGGGAGTTAAACATAAACTCCAGTACTTCTTGATAGGTCATTGCTTTTTAGCTAATTTTTTTAAGTCTGATTGTAATAAATAGTCACCGTTCTTCTTGTCAATTTTGTGTTTATCCCAATAAAATATTAATCCGTTTTCGGTATCTATGATTATCTTTATGCAGTATGATAGTGTATTGTTTAATTTAGGACAAATCAAGTGAAGAATCACAGCATCTTTTGTATTGTTATTAATAATGCTTTTAATGTTTTCGCTTGTTGTGTAATCGAAATTATATGGATATGATGTGGCAAAAGAATTTTTTGTTCTTATAAGAGGTTCTACTTCTTCTTTAAGTAAGTAAAAAGTTTTCTTTTTTAAACTGCCCGACTTGTTCATGTAGTATTCGGCAATATTATCTTCGTTTAAGCTTGGATTTTCTTTGCAAGTTGAAATGTGATTCTGTATAAACTTTACCATAAGTGGGAGTTTATAATCATAATCAGACTCCAGAGCACCTTTGTAACATAAGGGGATTGCACAAAGGCTTGGCATTTCGTCAACGTTGCGGTATTTTCCTCCAATCGTTACAATTATAAAATCAAAGAGTGTCTGAGTTTTGTCTTTTTCAAAATATACCTGATTTATCATTATAAATGAGTTGTTTGGATCTTTTTTTAGATTATTAAAATCAGATTCATAAACAAATTCATATTCGGTAAGTGTCCAGTGCTTTTCGATAGCCTCTTTCATTGCAAAGTTATAGTCAGACATTCTGTCGTTTTTTAATACGATGTAAGTCTTGGAATTCAAAAATTTATTTAACTGTGATTGTGTTCCGACGGGAATTTTTATTTGTGCTAAACTTAAAGTGTTAAGAGTGATGCAAATTAAAAGGATTAAGCTTGTTTTTTTCATTTTTTCGCATTTAAGATGATTACTATTCTTGTAAATAAAGTGGGTTTTTCTCGTTGAAATATTTTACGTAATAAAACATTTGCTTAGCTCGTTTTCGCTTGCCGAGTTTCATAAACTCCTCATAGACCTGAGCATCTCGTTTAAGCAATGCTTCAACATTTTTTAGATTATAATCAATAATTTGTCCGGTTTGCATATCAATGAGTAGTTGCCGTAGTTCATCGCTTTGATAAACTCTTGCTCCAGGGTTGTAACTATATGGATCGTAAAATGGGTCGTGAAAAGTAGAGTAATAAACTTTGACAGTTGTAATAAAATGTGATATGCTTCCAATAAAAGGGATTAAATTGAACTTTTCTGCCCAAAGAATATATGGCTTTCCATTTTTGCTGTAGCCCCAAAGTTTATCAATCGGTATTGTTATTGGAGAGCCAAATTCCCCATAAAATGTAATATTATCTGCTGTGTCGAGATTGTTAAAAAAATCGTCTGAGAATTCGGGACTAATTATTGCTTCATAAGGAATAGGATTATTGTTTTTAAAGTTGTCAAAGCTAAGATAGATCCCTTCTTTAAATTCAAAACTAAAGTCATATTTTACGAGATTAGTTGAATCATCTTGCGCCTGAGCAGCTATTAGCGAGAATATTGATAATATGACAATGTATAATTGTTTCATTTATAGTTGCTATTTTATTATCACAACGAAATAAAGCAAAAAATGTTGAAAAAATCGTGCCTGTTTTTAAATTTTATAAACAAAGACTGTTTTTTTTGATTTAGGCTTACTCATGGCAAATGCACACTTTTTTTTAATGGGGAATTATTTATATTTTTCGTTTTTTGAGTCTGAAAGACTCATTTATTATAACCTTGAACTGAACGAAGTGAAAGTCAAGGTCGAAAAAATGTGAAATATTCTCTTTTGGCGCAAGTTTTTGGTGTGAAACAAACC
>JAFGUD010000283.1 GCA_016938685.1 Bacteroidales bacterium
GGACTTTACAAGGAACTCAAAGCAAAGATACAACCGTTAGCGAAAATATTCAACTGAATTTTTATAGTAGGGTAATTGCCTTTAACGTGAATGTATTGAAAACGTTGCGGGGCTTCACAAATGTTGATTTTTGCACCAAAGTTGAAAGTTTGCAATTTCGTTTCATAAATGCACTGCCCCGCAATGTTTTTCAATACAATGTTGTGCTCATTTTTTTATATTTTTATCTCAGTTAAATATTCAACACTTGGTTCTTGTGCTAAAAATATCTCCAATTGTTGTTTAACTTGAAATCCTTGTATCTTTGACTTATATTCTGAACTTATTTTTGGGTTTTCAATTTCGAGTTTTCTGTTTTTACTTATTTCTAAATACTCTTGTTCTAAATCAATTCCCAAAAACCTACGATTTAATAAATTTGCTGCAATACCCGTTGTGCTACTGCCTGTGAAAGGATCTAAAATCCAAGTATTTTGTTCTGTTGATGCTAAAATAATTCGTGTTAAAACTGATAATGGTTTTTGAGTAGGGTGTTTCGTGCAAGATTTTTCCCAAGGTGCAATTGCTGGCAATGTCCAAACATCTTTCATTTGTTTATCATCGTTTAGTTCTTTCATTAATTCGTAGTTGAAATAATGCGGAACTTTTTCGTTTTTTCTTGCCCAAATTATCTGCTCTGTTGAATGAGTGAAATATCTGCAAGAAAAATTTGGCGGCGGATTTGTTTTTTGCCAAGTAATGATATTCAATATTTTAAAGTCAAGTTCGGTTAAAATTTGTCCTACACTGAAAATATTGTGCATTGTTCCACTAATCCAAATGGTAGCGTTTTCTTTCATTTTATCCCGAACTAATGACAACCATTTACGGTTAAAATTATTTATGTATTCAAAACCGTGTGATTTATCCCAGTTGCCTTTATTTACGCTTACAATTTTTCCGTTTTCGACCGTTTTTCCATTGTTTGATAAAAAATAGGGTGGATCAGCAAAAACCATATCAAATTTATGCTCAAATTTTGGCAAAATATCCATTGTATCTCCGTGTAAGAGATAAAATTTTTTGTCGTTTGATTTGAAATATGGTTCTATTTTAGACATCTATAAAACTACAATTGATTTTAAAAATGGTGCTCTTGCATAAAATGCTCTTGATATACTACCGTGACCTGCTCCTTTTGTTCTTGGTTGAATATAAACGCCCATTTTACCTGTTAATTTGTCAAAACCTTTGTTTGTAATAGTATTTCTTACAGTATCATAATCTGCTTTAATTTGATTATAAAGTTCTTCATTACCAAGATCGAATGTGTGTATTCCATATAAAAGTGACGAAGGCTCTGTTTGATCTACCCAAATACGAGATACCATTAGTATCTTTTTTAATTTTGATAATAAATGACTATCTTCAAATGGTGTATTTTTTACATTATAAGGATCTATCATTGTAATTGCCATAGTTTCCTTTATCGCCAACGTATTGTTCCTTAAATATTTTAGAGATATTGTTTTCAATTCCCAAGAGCCAAAATTTGGTGATTGAGAAGAATTTATTGGTAGCCCTAAATAATGTTCTATTGTATGACCAGCCCAGCCTTTATTTTTTTTACCGTCCTTAAAAACAGTTACATCGTATTTGTTTGCCAATTTTCTTAAATCTTCTCCTTTTATTTTTTGAAGCAATTCTATCGCTTTTTGTCTTTCCATATATTATGCTGATGTTAAAGAATATTTGTATTCGTAATTTGTGATTAGTAATTCGTTTAATTGTCCACGTTTATTTCCATTTGCGTTAATATTTCGTCTTGCTTTTACTCGTGAAATATTATAATTTGAATATAAATCATCGAAAAAATTGTCATTCGGATTTTTGCCTTTCACATCAGAATTACTCAAAATCCATTGATGCCCGATTTTATCCAATTTATCGCAAAATTCTTTAAGCCTGATTTGTTCTTCATCGTTAAACTCATCTTTTGAGTATGAATTAAAACTTGATGTTTCGCTCAATGGTTTATACGGCGGATCGAA
>JAFGUD010000036.1 GCA_016938685.1 Bacteroidales bacterium
GATGCCGTGGCTGAAAAATTACCTTACGCAGATTCTACTGTCAGTGGAGCTGTTATGATTACTTCCATTTGCTTTGTTGATGATATTCATCAATCATTCATAGAAGTGTACCGCGTTTTAAAAAATGACGGATTTTTAATTCTCGGTTATGTTGATAAAGATAGTCCAGTTGGAAAAGAATATTTATATCATAAAGATAATAGTCTATTTTACAAAGATGCTACATTTTTTGGGACCGAAGAACTTTATAAAATTTTGCATCAAACAGGTTTCAAGGTAATGGAAACTTGCCAAACAATTTTTGGAAAAATTGAAGACATAATCGAGATTCAGCCTGTAAAAGATGGATTTGGTCAAGGTAGTTTTGTTGTAATTAAAGCACAAATAAAGTAAAAAATGATGAGTGAAAAATTAATACGTTTAGCATTGGCAGTTAGCCATTCCGGCCATTTTGAATTAAACCACTTTGGCGATGCCGATAAGTATTCAATATATGAATGGGCAAATGGGAGATTTGTTTTTCTTCAAGAAGAAATCAACAAGTATAAAGATTTTGATGAAGAACAGGAACATGGGTCACAGAAAAAAGGATTGGTAATTATAGATTTTTTGCGAAGTTTAAATGTTAATATATTAGTTTCAAAACAATTTGGCAGAAATATACAAATAGTCAACCATCACTTTATACCGGTTATTATCTCGGAGGATACTCAGGAGCAGGTTATCGAAATCCTGTCCAAACACATGAAATGGATTGAAGATGAACTAAGACATAAGCCAGAGGAATTTAAGTTATTTACAATAAAAAAAGGTATTCTGAAAACAATAATTAAAAAATGACCATACCACGCACAATATCAACCCATAATTTTTATGCCTTTTTGTGGCACGCCGGTTTTCTGGCTTTTGCCCAAAATTTTATGGATGTCGATACGGTAATCCCTTCCATGATTATTGATTCTGGTGGTGGGGCAATGCACATCGGCATCATGACTGCCATTATGATGGGTGGTTCTAGTTTTACGCAGTTGTTTTTTGCGCCGTATATTAGCAACAAAGCCTTCAAAAAAAAATTTCTGCTACTGGGTATTAATTCGCGCATAATTTCACTTTTTGCCTTGGGGCTTATTTTATTTTATTTCAATGAGCACCAATCAAAACAGGTGCTTTGGCTTATTTTTCTGTTTATTTCAATTTTTTCACTTGGAGGGGCTTTTACCAACATTAGTTATGTTGATATTCTGGGGAAAAGTGTGAATGAAGATAAACGTAAAACGTTTTTTTCAGCAAGGCAAATTCTGGCGGGTAGTATTATTCTCATCTCTGCTTTTTTAGCAAAAAGAGTTTTAGCAAGTTCTGGTTACCCTGTTAATTTTGCGACCATGTTTTTTATTGGGGCATCACTGCTCCTAATCGCATCAGGTGGCTTTTGGAAGGTAAGAGAACAGACTGCCTCTGAAATGAAAATAAAAGGGTTTAAAGATTTTATTCGGTTATTAAAATCTGAGCTGTCCAACAACCCTAAGCTGGCTTATTTCCTTGGTTTTATCAATACTCAGGGTATCATTATTTCTTTCCTTCCTTTTGTAATGTTTTACGCCAAAGAAACAATGAATACACAAAGTGCCGATACGGGTAATTTTTTGCTTTTCAAGGTTATTGGTGTTGTATCGGTGAGCTTATTGGTATTTTTTATTGCCAAAAAGATAAAATACAATTTTCTTCTTTATCTTAATGTAAGCTTATCGTTTGTGCTTATTCTTACCACACTTTTTATTAGCAATGAACACTCGCTCAGATATCTCTTTGTTATGGGAGGAATTATTTATTCACTGTATTCCATTTCAATGAATGGGCTGTTACTCGAAATCTCAGGTCGTGAAAACAGGGCAATATATACCGGTTTTGCCGGGGCAGGAAATATTTTGCCTGCTCTTTTCCCGCTTGCCGGAGGCTGGATTATTGGCCATTTTGGGTTTACTGTTTTTTTTATCATGTTTCTGCTGATTGTTTCGTCATCAGCTATTTTTATACGAAAAATCAATTGTAAAAAATAAAGGGGTAAGGCCATGAAACTACTATTAATCTATTGTAAAAATTTTGGGTACACGCCTACTACTAAAACGGTCAACGATGCGCCTGAAAATAGCTTGCCAGCATATTTCGAAAATGTTCAAACAGCCTTTATACAAGTTGAACAGGAGGATGTTGAAAGAGAAAAAGATGTTGAAACAAAATTGGTAAAAAATCTGAAATGGATATGCGGGAAAACCTGGTAAAAAAAATTGTCCTACACTCGTTTGCCCATCTCTCCGAAAGCAAAGCCGAACCCGATTTTACGAAGCATTTTTTTGACAAAATAGAGGAACGTATGAAAAACGCCGGTTATGAAGTTTATCAAACGCCTTTCGGGTATTTTCTCGATTTACAGGTCGATGCACCCGGCTTTTCCCTGGCAAGGGTTTTTAAGAATA
>JAFGUD010000037.1 GCA_016938685.1 Bacteroidales bacterium
GGATCTGAATCTTCATTTGGTACAGAAATCATTGATCCCATTTTTTTTTCAAGTTCAGAATAAGACTTTACCAAAGCATCAGAGTTCAATGTTCCATCTTCGTTCAGAAATTTTTCTGGAATTTTATTCATTTATTTTTTCCTTTTATTATCGTTTGATTTACGCAGAAAATATATTCCGCCCAATGTAAAAATTGTCTGCATAGCACCAAAAATTGTCGTATCCCCGACCAAATATGCACCAATCGCAGAAAGTATTCCGACGGTCGATACTATATACGTTCTATTCCCGGCCAAAAAGCCGCCTGTTATAATTTTTTCCACAACAAGTCCTTTTTTTAACTTTATAAGTAAAATAATAAACCGTCTATTTCTGCGATATATCCACGTGATCTGGCCCAATCTGGCAATACCTCGATATGATGAAATTTTGTTGCACCAAAACAAGAATCTGGTAAATTTTCATTAAACATTCTTTGAACAACACGAATGCACATTTTGAAACCTCTATTTCCACTGTCTATCGTCAGATATTTATTGCGCGTTGAATTTTTATTTAATGATTCAAAAATATAATTATCTTGGGCTATATCAGAAAGTTCTCTTTTTGAAGTTATGCATAAGTTAGATATCATTGAAGTCAAAGCTTCCACAGCGGCCAGTGATGAACCAAAAGTTTCCGCATAAACCAATCTTGCAATTTTATACATGATTATTTTTGATTCGTCTGGATTTTTTATAACCATCAGATGCATGTGATATTTCCTTTTAATATCAAAAGAAAAACCCGCAAATAAATTTGCGGGTTAAACCTTATGTGATTAAAAAAGTAAAAAAAAACCGCAACAATGTGCGGACATATTTTCTACTTTTACTTTTAATATAATATCAGAAAATGATAAAAAAGTCAATACAAAAAAATATAAATATTAAAAACTCTAATGATTCCAAGGTGTTCAGATACTTATTTCATCACCATACGTCATTATATATTCTGAACCATTTCGCAAAACCAATGCACCATCTTCGTTTATACCAATCAA
>JAFGUD010000284.1 GCA_016938685.1 Bacteroidales bacterium
GCACCAATTAAAGTAGAAGAATTTGAACCCATAAAACAATGGTGGGACAACAGGGTAGAAAATGAATTGGCTTGGCGTGTCGATTTTACAAAAGTATTGGAAGATGCAAAAGCAAAAGCAAAACCACACAATGAAAATGCAGAAAAAGCAACAGCAGAAGCCCAAAAGATAAAACAACAAATTGCCGATGAAAAAGGAAAACTTAAAGATGAAGGTAAAAACGGCAACAGCGATAAAGAAAAAGAAAAATTGCAAAAGAAAATCGCAAAATTAGAAACAGCACAAACCGAAGCCGAAACCAAAGCACGTATTGAGAAACAAACAGCCGAAAGCATTTATTATTCGGCTTTTGAATTGGATATTAAAAATCCGCATCAGACAGAAGAAGAAAGCCACAACCCCGAACATTTACTAAAAAAGCTTAATATTGCAGAAAACGACAAAAAAGAAATACAAAAGAATATTGAATATGAAATAAGACAAATAAATGAAGACACTTTGTTACTTTCAAATTTTGAACGTTTAACTTCAAAAAAATTCAACATTCCAGTATTAAAACAAACAATTCTGCAACTTGCAGTAAAAGGTGAATTAACAAATAAATGGAGAGCTGAAAATCAACATTTAATAACTGAAACCGGAGCCGAATTATTAGCAAAAATAAAATCCGAAAAAGAAGCCCTCATTAAAGCCGGAAAACTAAAACGCCAAAAACCACTACCCGAAATCGAAGAACACGAAATCCCTTTTGAGGTTCCGGAGACTTGGGATTGGACGAGGTTGGGAAGTATTTCCAATAAGTTGCATTATGGTTTTAACGCATCGGCAAAACCATCAGTGAAAGATGTTAGATTGCTTAGAATAACAGATATTCAGAATAATAAAGTTGATTGGGAAAGTGTTCCCGGTTGCGAATATAAAAAGTCAGATATTGAAATCTATAAACTTCATGAAAACGATATTTTAATTGCGCGAACTGGTGGAACAATTGGAAAATCATATTTAGTGAAAAACATTTCTGTTGTGTCTCTTTTTGCTTCATATTTAATTAGAGTTGTTCCGAATATTCAGATATTTCCTGAATATTTAAAACTTTATATTGAAAGCCCCATCTATTGGCAGCAATTATATGATTATGCGTGGGGAGCTGGTCAACCAAATGTTAACGGAACAAATTTAAATAAACTTTTAGTTTCAATTCCCCCTCTCGCCGAACAAAAAGTAATAGTAGAAAAAGTAGAAAAGCTATTGAGTTGGTGCGATGCGTTGGAGGAAAAAATAGAAAACAGCGAACAATTAAACGGCTTACTCATGCAAACCGTAGTAAAAGAATACGCATAAATGAAAAATGAATAAAAAAAAGAAAACATAACATCACACTTGGCACAAGCGGTTGTGGCAGCTTGCTCCGCTTCGGCGGCTTCGCCGCCTTCGCTACGCAAGCCGCCACAACCGCCTGTGCAAGTGTGTTTTCGTTA
>JAFGUD010000285.1 GCA_016938685.1 Bacteroidales bacterium
AATTTCTAGCTTGATATATCTACGTTTCAACAGCAATCAAATATACACAATTTATCCTGGACTAATATTTTTATCAATTTTATTTTTAATTGGTCTTGGTTCTAAAAAGATCATCTGGACCAGAGACAAAGAAAATATATTTGAAAAAATAAATTTTAAAGATAAGTTAGGCAACTATCCAAAAATCTTGAAAAAACAAAAATTCAAGAAGGATAAAAAGAAAAGGGAAATGTATGTGATTAAATCTCTTATTCCTTTTTCAGAATGGAACAGTAAAAAAGAACTTCTGGAACAATTGTTTAACAGCAAAATAAGAATAAGGAAAACAGCAGACAGGCAAATTATTAAATTATTTAAGGTCAGGGGGTAATTGGGTATGAAAAAATGGGAACTTTACAAAGAAGGCAAAATAAAACTTTCAAAAGAAGAAATAGAAAGTTATAAATATTCTGAATACAGGCATAACAGGAATGAAGAATCATTTAATACATTTATAACTATAATCAAATTACCTTACTATATTTTTTGGAAATTTCCTGCATGGACAATAAGAAAAGTAACTTTTAAAGATATGAGGGAAAAACAGCAAAAAGAAATTGAAAGGTTGAAATTGGTTATGGAGAGCAAAGAAAGAGCAAGGAAATCTAATATTTTAGAATTAGAAAAGTATGAAAAAGCATTTGAAGTTATAGGCTTTAAAGATAAATTAGGTAATTATCCATTATTTCATAGCATAGAAAAGGATGAAGATAGGGAAACTATATCTTTTAAAAGTAATCTAACATTAAGTGAATGGATGAATAAGAAAGAATCTTTAGAAACTGTCCTAGATACAAATGTAGTAAGCATAAAACACCAGAAAGAAAGTAAACAGATAGTTTATTTAGATACAACTAAAAAGGGAATGCCTAAATTATTAGAGTGGAAAGATGAATATTTAATCAATGATGGGATACTCCCAATTGGTCAAGATATTTTTGGTAATTTAATTAAATTTGAATTTATATATGTTGCAAATGTTTTAATCGGAGGTGCTCCAAGGGGAGGAAAAACAAAATTATTTCAACTATTAGCATATCAAATACTTAGAGCAGGCGGACATTTAATAATTGCTGAATTTAAAGAATTGGATTATCAAAAGTTTGAAAATAAGTGCCAGGTGATTAATGATCATGGAGAACTGAAAGCAGCATTAATAAAATTGGGAAAAGAAAGAGATAAAAGAAAAAAGCTTTTTAGAAAAGTAGATGCTGAAAATATAGATGATTATAACAAAAAAACAGGAAGCAATCTAAAAAGATATTATCTTATGATTGATGAACTGGGAGAAGCAATGGAAATTGCAAATCCAAATATGACAAAAAAGGCTAAGGATGAATTAGAAAAGGATATAGCAGAATTAGCTAGAAGTGGAGCAAGATTATATTCAGCATTTGGAATACATTTTATTTTTGGCACACAAAGGCCAGATGTGAAAGTTATCGAAGGTCAAACACGTGACCAGTTCATCGGGAGGATATGTTTTAAAGCTGTTAAAAATACAAGCAATATAGTTTTAGAAAGTGATATAGCAAGTAATTTAAATTCTGATGACAAAGGAAGGGCATATATAAAAATTGGTGCTGATTATAAAGAAGTACAAGTTTTCCTTTTCACTCATGAAATGATTAATAGATTGCCAAACAGAAAACCACCAAAAGAAAATTTAAAAATTGTAAAATCTGAAGAATTTGAAAATGAAAATAGAGAAAATGATGAAATTATAGATGTAGACATAACTTTATAATGATTTTTTTGCCAGATATTTGACATTTTAATTTCAAAAATGAAATTTAGAATCAAGCTATTAGAGGGTTTGAGGTACACACGGAAAACAAATAGAGAAATCTATGTAATGCACTAGTGACAAGGATTTGAAGCATAAAAAAAATATAGGTAGTTACATATATATAATATATGTAGTGAGCGGGGGAGCGAGCGGAGTATATTTTTATATGTAACGAGCGGAGCGAGCGAACACGAGAGACGAAGTCTCGAAGTGTGAGAGGACGACGGAAGTCGTTCGGTAAAGATTTTGGGCGGTTTTTCCTCGAAAAACTGTCCAAAAATTAACCGAAAAGGATTGATTTTTATGACAAAAAAAGAGTATTTTGATTTTTTAAAACTGAAAAATTTATCAGATGAAACAGCAAGAACTTATTATTTAAGGTTAAGGTACTACTTAAAAAATAAGAATAGTGGTTTTAAGGATAAGGATAAATCATATATGAATCAAATAAAACAAGCTGTAAAATACTATTTTCAAGCACAAGATATATATTACAATGATGATACTATCTATTTAGATAAGTTGCATGATAAGGCGAAAAAAAGAAGGAATAAACCAGAAGGCATATTATATTTAAAAAAAGTAAATCAGAAAATCAATCTCATTGAAAAAAAAGAATTAAGAAAAAAAGTTGCGTTTCGTTTACAAGAAGTCTCTGGACTTAGAATTTCTGAAATAGCAGATTTAGAAACAAGAGATATAGAATTTCTTGATAATTATAGGCTTAAACTTATTGTAAGGCATGGAAAAGGCGATAAAAGAAGGGTTATAAAATGTATTAGTGATAAATATGTATGGGCTATGCTGAAAATATTAAGACCTCGTAAAAATGGCAAAATATTTCATGCTGCAAGTACTCTGATGAAGAAAGCTAAAGATTTAGATTTTAAAAGTCATAGGTTAAGAAAAGTATTTGCTGACCAGATAAACCTTAAATTTGAAGGCAGTAATGAAGATAGAAAGGAATTGCTACAAAAAGCTTTAGGACATGAGACTGGAAGAGACAGCAGAACATACAAAAAGTATATAGATACAAATATAAATTATGATGGAACGAAATTTGATATATAAAAAAAGCTTGCGTGCTTGTCCATGAAAAGCACGCAAGCATATATGTTTAAAAGTACTGATATAAAAGGATTTTTAATATTATAAAACATTGTAATTTTGTCCATGACAAACATAGGAGGTTAACATGCAAAGTATGAATGATATTTTTATACAAGATGTTTCAAAGGAAAAAGACTTAACACCAGAGGAAACCCATATGCTTTATTTAGATAGTCATACAAAAACCATTAAAAAACATCTTGGTGCAGTAGCAGAGAGTTTTATTGCTATTGGTTTTTATCTTTATGAAGTTAGAATATATAATTACTATGAACCAAAGTTTAAAGATGTTTTAGAATATGCGGAAGATACGTTTGGATTAAGTAAAACATCAACTTATAATTTCATTGCTTTATGTGAAAAATTTTCAAAGAGAACCCAAAGAAATACACCCTATATGTACATTGATGAAAAATGGAAAGGCTATAA
>JAFGUD010000286.1 GCA_016938685.1 Bacteroidales bacterium
AAATACTTGTCATTTGTGTTAAACAAGTATACAACCCCATCTGAATGACGATTTGGTCCCCATACATTTCCCCAAGTCACAATATTATATTCCTTATTTGCGAGTGTTGAAACAGTACCAAGATATGTTATAAATACTTTTAAGTATCCGTCACTTGTATTTGAAAGGTCAAAAGAAAAAGTCTTCCCTATTTCATGTTTGGAAAGAACATGTTGTATCAATTTTGGATTGTTTTGGCTAAAAGCATTAGTAACAAAAAAAGAGAAAAAAATGATAATGAAGATTAACTTTTTCATCTTAAAAATTTTTGTTTCGGATTTAAGGTATTTATCCTGTTCAAATTACATTGTTCCCAACGGTAAATTGTATGAGCAGTGGCAGATTGCGTGGTAATATCCTGTCAAACTGCTACGCAGTTTGAGCGGACTACAAACCTTGATATTTGCTACATTACCTGCCATTACTTTTACAAAATGTTAGCGACAGGTGTTTTTATTTTGTCGCAATATAGATTTCAACTTCTGAATTTTCTCCGTTTTGAGAATTTTGGCCATAAACTTCAAAGTCGTAAGTATATTTTCGATTAAGTTCTTTATCTCTTTGCCAAATATTTATCCAAGTATTCAGCACAGCATTTGGCATTTCTCCTTTAGCACTAAATTTAGTGAAATTTTCTTTTTCAAATTCTCGTCCAATCAATCCGTTTGGGATTTCGTCAAGTGTTGAAACTGGAATGCCAATTATGGTAGTGTATTCATCTGTATAATCGCTTTTATAATCTGTGTAGATGGTCACGATGTTGCTCGAAATTTTGTTCGGAACCTTGTCAAAAACGTTCTCCGAAAAGAATTTTTTCCAAAGGTTTCCCAAATCTTGTTGAGATTGGTTATTTTTATTTGTAGTTCGGACAGAAATTCCAATTATTTTAAATCCTTTTGTCATATTAGTTTTGTTTTCAATTTATAATATTCCCAAAACCACCGTGTAAAAAAATCAATGCTTGTTTTTTAGGATTTCCAATTTCTTCGTAATAAATTTTGGCAGAATCAATTTCTATAAATGTTTGTGATTTATGCTCGAATTTCATTGTTTTCATGATTTAAATGAATAACAAAGTTATTGATTTTTATAGTTATTCGTTATGTTTCATTTTGGTTGATATTGCTATTCTATTCAAAAAGTTCATATGGTTAATGGATAAAATGAGTTGAGCAATTTCGTTTTTATTAAAATGTTCCGTAAGGTTTGAATAACATTCATCTGATACACCAGCATTTGAGATGTGTGTAATTTCTTCGGCTAATTTTAAAGCACTTTTCTCATTTTTTGTAAATAACGGGCTTTCTGACCAAGCTGATAATGCAAAAATTCTCCTTGGAGTTTCACCATATTTCAAAGCGTCTTTTGTATGTAAGTCTATGCAATAAGCACATTTATTGATTTGTGAAACTCTTATTTTAATCAATTCCCTTAATTTTTTGTCTAATGTGGTTTGTGAAAGTTGGTGTTCAATTTCAATAACCGTTTTCCATATTTCCGGTTCTGCTTTTTTTACCAAAATGCGTGTTTGTTCAGAGTTTGTATGCATAATGTTGAAATTTAGTTTTAATGAATCCTTTTTTCAAATATAAATTTTGCGCTTTCAAATTTTCGTTTTCCGTAAGAAGCCAAATTTGTTTTCGTTCTGTTTCTAAAGCAAAAGAAATAACCTTATCTAAAAGTTTCTCAGCAATACCTTGATATCTGAAATCTTTTAAAACAAAAAGGTCATTCAAAATATAGACAGGGAATAACCCGATGGTAGAGTATGAAGGAAATAATTGAGCGTATGCAACGAATATTTTATCTATCTCAACGATAAAAATAATGCTATCGTTGTTCCTAATTCGTTGTTCTAAGTAATTTTGAATTTCAGAATCGGGTTTCTCGTTAGAATTATAAAACTTTCGGAAATCATTAGTTAGACTGGAAAGTTTTCCTACATCTCTTATGTTTGCTTGTCGTATAATCATTTTATTTTTTTGACAAGTCAAAGGTAGATAGCGTAAAATTGAATCTTCTTAAACTGGTTTAAGAAATACTTTTCTTTCTTATTTCGCTTAAATATTCGGGTGTAAAACCTAAAAACGAGGCAATTAAATATTGAGGAACTCTTTGAATAAATTCCGGGAAATTATCACGAAAATGAAAGTAGGCTTCTTCTCTTGAAAGCTCGTATAAAAGCTTAATTCTATTTTGTGAAGCAGCATATGCTTTTTCAAAAACGGCTCTAAAATACGTTTCCATAAAAGGATATTCTACTAACAGTTTTTCTTTAGCATCTTTTGTGAGAATAATAACCGAAGTATCTTCGATTGCTCGAATAGAAAATCGTGATTTTTCACTTTTACTAAAAGAGAGAAAGTCTGAAGTCCACCAATTTTCTATTGCAAAATCAATAGTTTGTTCTTGTCCATTGTCTTTGATGAAAGAGATATTTACACAGCCGCTTTCAATGAAGAACATTTTATTAAATTCTTCACCTTCCCGTAGAAAATACTCTTTCTTTTTTTTACCCTGATAAGAGAAAAATCGTGCTATTTCAGAAAATGTTGTTTCAGAAATTTCTAAGTAATTGTTGATATGGTTTTTTAAACTTTCCATCAAGTGCCTCTATTAAAAATTACCGCTAACGTTTCGCAATAAACGTTGGCGCGCTGTTTCAAGTTAATTTTTAGTTTATTAATTGCATTAAAGTTAAAATTATTTTGCCTTTTACAAACTGCTTTAAGCGCTTACATTTATTGTGGGTTAGTGGCTGGGCTTTCTATTTTTCTATTAATCCTTGTAAATATAAAAGTCAAAGCTAAAAACCAAACAGTCCAACCGAAATGATAAAATCGTTGTTTAATT
>JAFGUD010000038.1 GCA_016938685.1 Bacteroidales bacterium
CAGGGTTTTGACTTTTATTGAGAAATATATTTAAAATAAGGCTATTATGCTGAAATTGTTTTTCAAATGCATAATTCGGGTTTAAAACATATTGCAAAACAATGTGGATTATTGACGGCGAAAATTTACGATGAGATTCAGCATGATAATTTGTTGGGTGGAATACTTACCAAATTAATTGAAAAATCGGAGAGGAATGAACTATTTATTGAACTTAGAGATTTTTTAGTTGAAAACAATAGCACCAATTTTAGAAATGAACTTAGTCATGGTCTATTAGAAGCATCACAAATAGATTATTACGGAATGTATATTTGGTGGCTAAGTTTAAAAATGATATTAGATAACGAAAAAATATTTGAGAACATGATTAAACAAAATATCCAATTTTAAAATATCTATTAATAAATAATTCAAATATCTTTAATTTCAAACAACCTCTACTCCACCCTAGACTTCAATGTTCCGGTTTTCAACTGAGTCGTAATTTCATCTCCGCTAACAACTTCTTCTGCTGATTTTACAAGTTTGCCATTTTTAGACGTAATGCTAAAACCCAAATCCAAAATGTGTTGCGGGTCGTGGGCATCAATTTTTGCTTCGATAACATTCAGTTTGTTATTTTGGTTAATCAGCAATGTTCCGATTCTATTTTTCAAATCTCTTTGCAAGTCCTTTATTCCTCTTATTTCATCGGATATTTTACTTTTAATCAACAACTTAACATCTAAAAATCTATTTTTCAAAACCTCTTCTTGTTTGTACAAAAACTGATTTGTTTTAAAACGTAATTCCTGCTTCAAATAATCAAGAGTTGTTTTGTTTTCGTATATATAATCTACAATTTCGGTTTTTAGACGATTATACGATTTTTCTAAAATATAGTTTTCTTCTTCTATTCTGTCTTTTACAACTTCTTTTACATATTCAAACTTAGAAATTACTTCAAGCTCAAAATCATTTATTTTACTGACTATAAAATCAGCAACAGCTGTAGGTGTTTTCAAACTTTTGTACGAAACCATGTCTGCAATCGACAAATCACGCTGATGACCAATTCCTGTTAAAACCGGTAGCGGAAACTGGGCTATATTTACGGCTATTTCATAGGAATCAAAAGCACTCAAATCAAGTTTTGAACCTCCGCCTCGAATAATTACAACTGCATCAAAATCATCTGATTTTTTGAAAATTTTATCCAATGCCTGAATTATACTTTTTTCGGTCTTTTCGCCTTGCATCACTGCATCAAAGAGCTGATATTCAATCGAATAACCAAATTCATTTCCATTAAGATGGTCAAGAAAATCACCCAAACCGGCGGCTGTAGATGAAGAAATTATTGCTATTCGTTGCGGAACAATTGATAATTCAAGACTTTTGTTCATCTCAAAAATTCCATCTTCTTGCAATTGGTCAATTATTTCCTGACGACGTTTTTCAATATCTCCAAGTGTGTATGTAGGATCAATATCATGAATTACAAGTCCCATTCCATAAACCGGATGAAAATTCACCTCAACTTTTGCCAGAATTTTTATTCCTTCCTGCAATTCAGAACCGGTAACACTCTCAAAATAAGCCTGAATCATTCGGAATTTATTAGCCCAAATCATTGCACGCATGTTTGCAACAGTTTTGTCACCTTTCTCCTCTTTTTCAACAAGTTGCAAGTAGGCATGACCACTATAATTCACATTAAACTGGTGAACCTCAGCAACAATATTATAAAAATTCGCAAAAGAAATATCTATCGTCTCTTTTATAAGCAAAGCTAATTCTGATAAAGTTAAAGCATCCATTTTTTATAATTAATTGTTAATGAATAATATTTAATGATTAATAGTTAATAGTTGATAATTGATAGTTTATTGCTAATAAAATAAACATTTCATATTAATAGATTCCCAAATTTACACATTGTTTTTTTTACACATTGACCAATTTACACATTGAATGATTGATTAAAAAATGATTTTCAAATCTACAAATATAAATTCTTTCTTAAAAATTTTTAATGCGTAATTGTTTTGTCAGATAGTTTTTAAATATTTGCAAATGAATATTAGTTGAAAGTTGAAAGCAAAATGTTTAGCAAATTATGAACTCAAGCGAATTATTAAAAAAGGTAAGAAAAATAGAGATTAAAACAAAAGGTTTATCTCGTAATATTTTTGCAGGACAATATCACAGCTCTTTCAAAGGAAGAGGAATGTCATTTAGTGAAGTTCGTGAATACCAATACGGAGACGATATTCGCTCAATCGACTGGAATGTTACAGCAAGATTTGGTCATCCTTATATAAAAATCTTTGAAGAGGAACGTGAATTAACAGTTGTATTGCTCATAGACATTAGTAATTCAGGAATGTTTGGCTCTGATGAAATAAAACGTCAATATTTAGCAGAAGTTGCTGCTGTTTTGGCATTTTCGGCTATTCATAATGACGACAAAATCGGCGTAATATTTTTTACCGACAAAGTAGAAAAATTTATTCCTCCGAAAAAAGGAAGAAAGCATATATTGCTCATAATCAGAGAATTACTTGCTTGCGAACCAAAAAACACCAAAACCGATGTTGGACAGGCTTTAATATTTCTGAACAGCGCAATCAAAAAAAGAGCAACTGTTTTTATGATGTCTGATTTTATTTCTCCTGATTTCAGCAAACCTTTAAAAGTTACAAGCTACAAACACGACTTAATAGGACTTTTAGTTTACGATAAATATGAAGAACAGATGCCAAAAGTAGGCTTAATTAACGCTTTTGACCCAGAAACCGGCGAAGAAAGATGGATAAACACGAACAACAAAAAACAAAGGGAAAAATTTGAAAACTGGTGGAAAAATCATCAAACAAATCTCACTCAAACTTTGGCAAAAGCAAATGTGAGTTTAGTAAAAATCAGAACAGATATGGATTACGTCAAACCACTTGTGCATTTTTTCAAATCTAGATAAAAAATTAGTAATTATTTTTTGTTAGCTATTATAGAAGATAAAGCAATTTAAAGAAAGAATCAGAATTATGAACAGAAAATTTATTTTAATAGGAACAATATTACTTTTTAGCGTTCAGCTTTTCAGCCAAAAAATTAGCATCAGAGCAATAGTTGACACAAATATTATAGAATTTGCCAATCAAACAACTCTTAGAATACAAGTTCAGGCTGATAAATCGAATAATTTATTTTTTCCACAATTCAAAGACACTATTGGCGACGGAGTAGAATTTGTAGAAGAATTTCCGGTAGATACAATTAATGAAAATCCTTTCACAGTTGAAAAAGCTTATACAATAACGTCTTTTAAAGATTCTATTAGAACAATACCACAATTGCCGGTAATAGTTAATACTGACACTATTTGGACACATCAAATTCAAATTTTGGTTACACCCTTGAATATTGATTCTTCATTTGTTGCGGATTTAGACACAACCCAAATCATTCCAATTTTCGGAATTAAAAAACCTATGGATGCACCGTTCACATTCAAAGAATTTTGGTTGCGTTTTGGCAGATGGATTTTATTGGCTTTGGGTATAATTGCACTTATTACTGTTCTCTATTGGGTTTTGTATCGAATTATAAAAAATCAACCTATAAAAATACTAGAAAAGCCTAAGGAACCGGCTCATATTATTGCTTTTAGAAAACTGGAAGAACTGAAAAACAAAAAAATATTCGAACAAGAAAACTCAAAAGAATATTATTCTGAATTAACCGGAATTCTAAAAACATACATTGAACATCGTTTCAGAATAGCAGCTGTTGAACAAACGTCAACCGAAATCTTAAACAGTTTTAATCACATAAAACTAATTGACATTGAACAATTTGATGCTTTGAGAGCAATTTTGAATACTGCAGATTTAGCAAAATTTGCAAAATATAATCCTTTGCAAAATATTAATGAAACAAACTTCGATTTAACTTACAAATTTGTTGATAAAACTAAAATTGTAATAGAAGAAATAAAAGGAAAAATTGAATAATTTAAGATTTTAAAAAGCAACTCGATAACTTACTAACTTATTTATGATGAACTTAGATTACACACGACCGGAATTTTTTTGGCTTTTTACAGCTTTTCTGCCAATGCTGATTTGGTACATTATTAAAACTAAACAAAATTCGGCAAAATATCATGTGTCTAGTTTGCTAGCATTTGAACAAAACGGAAAACCATTTAGGTTTTATTTCCGTCACATTTTATTTGTACTCAGATTAGCCTCTTTGTCTTTGTTGATTATTGCTTTGGCAAGACCTAAAACCATAGAACGTGGTGGTTCTTCTGCTACCGAAGGAATTAGCATTGCAATGGCAATAGATATTTCCAGTTCTATGTTGGCGCAGGATTTTAAACCGGATAGACTTTCGGTTGCAAAAGACGAAGCAATAAATTTTATTTCGGGTCGCCCCGATGACAGAATTGCAGTTGTAGGATTTGCCGGTGAAAGTTTCACTCAATGTCCATTAACCACGGATCATGCTTCGGCTGTTAATCTTCTAAATCAACTTACAACCGGAATTATTGAAGACGGAACTGCAATTGGGCTTGGACTTGCAAATGCTGTTGCCCGTTTAAAAGAAGATGATGCTAAAAGCAAAGTGATAATTCTATTAACTGATGGAGTAAACAACAAAGGAGAAATCGCTCCTTTAACTGCTGCTGACATGGCAATGTCTCTTGGTATTAGAGTTTACACTATTGGTATCGGAAATAATGGTTATGCTCCATATCCGGTTCAAACTCCTATTGGAATACAATTTCAACAAATGGAAGTTCAAATTGATGAAAACATACTTAAAGAAATTGCTAAAAAAACAGGTGGTCAATATTTTAGAGCTACAAACGGCGAAAAATTAAGCGAAATTTATGACCAAATTGACCAAATGGAAAAAACAATTTTTGAAAAAGAAGAAGATATTAGCTACAAAGACCATTTTATGCCGTTTTTAACATTGGCTATTTTTATACTAATAATAGAAATTTTACTTAGAAATACACTATTTAACACAAAACCTTAAAAGTTGAAAGTGAAAAGTTGAAAGTAAAATTACTAAAAACATTAATCATTACTTACTAATAATTAACAAATTATGAACGATATAACTTTTGGAAATATAGAAAATTTATGGTATTTGCTGTTTATTCCGGCATTTTTCGTACTGTTCAGTTTTGTTAGATATCAAAGAAAAATTCAACTAAAAAAACTTGGACAAACTAACATTGTTAAGACTTTAATAAAAGAAAATTCAAGGATTAGACCTTGGTTCAAGTTTTCAGCATTAATGTTGGCAATTAGCTTGTTGATTTTTGCAACTTCGCGTCCTCAGTTTGTTACTGAAACAAAAGTTGATGCCAATTCAGGAAACGAAATAATTATTGCCTTGGATATTTCAAACAGTATGCTTGCTAGTTCTGATAACGCAGGACTTGAAAGACTTGAAATGGCAAAAAACGCTATTTTTAAGCTAATAGATAACTTGAACAACGAAAAACTGGGACTTATTGTTTTTGCAGGGCAAGCTGTTATGCAAATTCCTCTTACAAACGATTATTCTGCTTTCAAAATCATTTTAAAGTCAATTAATCCCGGATTTATTTCTGCTCAGGGAACTGCTATTGGAGATGCTATCGACTTGGCTAACAATTCATTTACTCCTGATTCTAAAAATCAAAAATCTATGATAATAATTTCTGACGGAGAAGATCATGAAGGCAATATTGAACAAGCGTGCAATGACGCACAACAAAAAGGAATAAAAATTTATACAGTTGGAATAGGTTCTAATCGTGGAAATCCTATTTACATTGACGGAGAAGTTCTAAAAGACAAAAGCGGAAATATTGTAATGAGTAAACTTAATGAAGATGTTCTTAAACAAATTGCAAAAGAAACCGATGGAGAATACACTAACTTTGATAATAAAATTCAGTCTTTGAAACAAGTTTATGAAAACATGAACCAAACTGACGCTGACGGCACAACAAAAGTTGCTAAATACGATGAAAAATTTCACTATTTCGTTTTCCCTGCTTTTTTACTATTATTATTCGAGTTTTTTATTCTTTATAGAAAAAACAGATGGCTACAGAAGATAAATATTTTTAAGAATTAATAGCAAATTGTAAATGAATAATAATTTGAATATAATTGAATTTTAGAGATAAAAAGTAAAACATAAAAACCGGCAAACTGAAATCGACAAAAATGAAAACAATAATACTAATAATAATATTCACAGTCAGTTACGTGGCACTTTCTGCTCAAGTAGAAAATAAAAACATTCGTAGAGGAAATAAAGTTTTCGAAAAAAAGGAATATTCTCAAGCAGAATCAGAATATCAGAAAGCACTGGAAATTGATTCAACTTCGTTTGTTGCAAAATACAACTACGCTAATGCTCAGTATATGCAAAAAAATTACACTAATTCTTTGAATAATTTCAAATCTCTGACAGAAAAAACAACCAACAAAGATACACTTAGTCAAGTTTACTACAATATTGCAAATTCTTATGTAAAATTAGCAGAAGACACTTTACAAAAACAAGCAATAAAACCGGCAATTGATTACTTAGAACAAGCTTTAAGCAATTTAAAAACTTCAATAAAATTTAATCCCGACGACAAAGAAGCAAAATTCAATTATCTTGTAATAGAAAAAATTCTTGAAGATTTGAAAAAACAGCAACAACAAAATCAGGATCAAAACCAAGATCAAAATCAAAAAGACAAAAACAACCAGGATCAAAACCAAGATCAAAATCAGGACAAACAAAATCAGCAAAACGATGATAATACCGGACAAAAAGATACAGACAAAGACGGAATTCCTGATTATGTAGAAAAACAAAACAATCAGGGAGACAAACAACAAGCTCAAAATCAGGATACCGACAAAGATGGAGCACCTGATTACAATGACGTAGATTCCGACAACGACGGAATACCCGATCAAGTTGAGGCAGGAGACAATCCACGAGAACCAAAAGACACCGACAACGATGGAACTCCCGATTATAGAGACCTTGATTCTGACAATGACGGAACTCCTGACAGCGAAGAAGCAGCTGCTATGTACCAAATTCCTTACGACGAAATGATGCGTATGCTTAATGCTGTAATGGAAGGAGATCAACAAACTTACGAAAAAGCTCAAGAAAAATTGCAAAAAAACGTTAAATCGAACACCAAGAATTGGTAAATTGTTGTAAATTGCGAACGTAATTATGAAACAAAAAAGACGATACATATTGAACAATAGTTTATTAAGCATAATTTTTATGCTGTTTTTAGGCTCGAATATTCTTGCTCAGGATGTCTTATTTACAGCAAATGCAAATAACACAGCAAAAGCAGGAGAACCTTTTATTATACAGTATCAACTCGAAGCTCCACAAAAAGGAACCAACTTTGAATATCCCGAAATGTCGGGCATTAATGTTCTTAATGTAGGTACTTCGTCCTTTACTCAAACTACTGTAATAAATGGTAAAATGTCTAAGTCGTATACCCTTACATGGACATTAACAGCAGTTGCTAACAATCAGGGAAAACAGACTATTCCGGCAGCAAGTGTAACGGTTAATGGAAAAACATTCAAATCAAATTCTCTAGATATAAATATTACAGCCGGAAATGGAAATAATAATGTTGCAAACAATAACCAACCCTCAATTGATAATACAGTAGAAAACAATGAAAATATTCCTGAAAAAGACATTTTTTTGAACCTAACTACAAATAAAACAGAAGCTTACGTTGGCGAGCCTATCTACATATACACAAGATTATATTCTCGATATAATGTAAATTTGAGCGAATTTAATCCATCTGCAATGGATAATTTCTGGATTCAGGATTTACCAATGCCAAACTCTGTAAAAGCAGATTACACAACACTTAACGGCAAACAATATTTAACTGCGGTTTTGGAGAAAAAAGTAATTTTCCCACAAAAATCCGGAGATATTTCAATAGAACCCTACAATGCAACTTTTCAGTTATACGACAACTGGGGATTTCCTTACGGTAATAAAAAAGTTGTGAGCAATAAAAAAGTCATTACAGTAAAACCTCTACCGGCAAATAAACCAGCCGGATTTACTGGAGCTGTAGGTGATTTCAATATTACTTCGGAAATTGACAATAATGAAATAGAAATTGACAACGCAATAAATATCACACTTACTATTAGCGGAATAGGTAATTTTGGACTTTTTGACGACCCGGAAATGAAAGTTCCTAAAACTTTTGAAGAACTTCTTCCCGATGTAAAAACCAACACAAAAGTAACAGAAAACGGAATAGAAGGAAGTAAATCATACAAACTAACTTATATTCCACGTGTTCCGGGAAATTACACAATAAAAGGTGTGAGTTTTTCTTATTTTGATCTTAAATCAAAAAAATACATCACAAAAACTACTAATCCAATCGAAATAAATATCGAAGGAGACAGCACAATGCAAATTGCAAATGGAAATAAATCAAAAATCGAAGTAGAAGAAATTGGAGAAGATATCAGATTCATTAAAACAGCAGGATTAAGCCTTTACCCGAAAAACAATTTTATATATGGTAAGTTGGGTTTTTGGCTTGCCTATTTAATTCCATTTGTAGGTTTTTTAATCTCTATATTTTTGTTGAGAAAAAAAATCAAAGAAAACGCAAATATAGAACTCATTAAATCTAAAAAAGCGGACAAAGTATCTGCAAAAAGATTAAAAACAGCCGACAATAACCTAAAACAAGGTAATTTTGATATATTTTATGAAGAAATAAACAAAGCTTTATGGGGTTACATTAGTGATAAATTATCAATTCCATTGAGTGAATTAACACGTCAAAATGCTGTTAATACACTTTCAGCTCAGAATGTTGAAGAGCAACTAATTAACGATTTTATTAAAACAATTGACGATGCAGAAATAGCAAGATATGCTCCATCATCTGTTGGAATAACTCCGGAATCAATTTATCAAAGAGCAAGCAGTATTATATCAAATTTTGAAAAGAAAATTCAACTTTTAAAAGTTAAAAATTAAACTAAATATTATTATCATTACTATAAAAACAGCTAATATTTTCTCATAAAGAAAACATAACTGTTAATATCAAATAGACACAACAATTATTAAAAAAATATTAGTAAAGATTGATAGAAATGAGACGATTAAAATTACTAATAATAATTCTTATAGCAACAACTTCTATTTTTGCCCAAAAAGAAAATTTATTAAGCACTTTTGAACAAGCAAATATAGAATACGCAGACGAAAACTTTGAACAAGCAATAAATAAATACGAATCTGTTGTTGAAAAAAAATATGAATCGGCAGAATTATATTACAATCTGGGAAATGCTTTTTTTAAACAAAATAATATTCCCAAAGCTATAGTTAATTACGAACGTGCTTATAGACTTTCCCCGAATGATGAAGACATTAAACACAACTTAGAACATGCAAATCTTTTTGTGCAAGATGAATTTACAAAAGTTCCTGATTTTATCTTAGATAGAATTTATCACGGCGTAGTGCATGTACTTGGCTCAAATACATGGGCTTTGATTAGTATCAACACTTTTATTTTAGGACTTACAGTATTTCTTATCTTTCTATTCTCTAAAATTGTTTCTCGAAGAAAGTTAGCATTCTTTTTTTCAATTTTGTTAATGATGTTTTCGATAATAACTTTTTCTTTTTCTGCTGAATCAAAAAAACAAATCACAGAACCAAATGCTGCAATCATTATGGAAATCAGCACCATAAAAAGTTCTCCTGAAAATGACGGTACCGACTTATATATACTTAATCCAGGCGTAAAAGTTGGAATAAAATCAATTAACAATGACTGGTACGAAGTAAAACTACCTAACGGAAAAATTGGCTGGATACAAAAAAATGTAGTTGAGATAATTTAAAACAACATAGTCTTGTTTGTCGCCTTCAAAAAAAACAATGCCTTTGAAATTAAAACTAATACTTCCGGCTTTAATGGAAGCAAAAAGTCCACTTTGGAGACCAATAAAATACTCGCTTTCCCTTCCAAATAGACTTGCGACATTTTTAAACCCGAATTATGCGTTAGAATTTTTGTCAAAACATTAACTGTTTGATTTTTAAGTAGTTTCTAATGCAAAGCATTAGAAA
>JAFGUD010000287.1 GCA_016938685.1 Bacteroidales bacterium
AATCAAAATTAGCACTTGTATCAATTTGATAAAGGTAAAAATCCACTCCCGGGTGAGAATACCAATCAAGTGTTAAACCTGTATATTCGTTTGAACCACTTGTTGGTGACAATAAAGACACATAATCGCGGGTGTTAAAAGTCCAAACTGTTGACCAACTTTCGGGAACTCCTGAAACAATTACTCTAACTCTCCAAAAAAAATCAGTTCCAAAAAAAATATTTTCAATATATTCTTTTGTGTCTTCATTTGTGCTGGAAGAGTTAATATAATATTCAGTATCATCAAATACAATATTTGAAAATGCAGCATCAGTTGCAACCTGAACCTGATATTGATCACTGGTTGTCATTCCGGTTACTGAATACCAGTCAAGAGTTAAACCTGTATATTGACTAGATGCGTTAGAAGGCGAAAGTAGTACAGGTGCATTTAAGGCATAATTTGAAAAAAACAAAATTAATAATGTAATAGTTAAACTAATTTTTTTCATGATATTTAGTGTTTTAATTTTTTTCAAAAATATAATCAATTTTAGCTAAATGCAATTATTCAAACACTACAATATCACTACGAATGTAGTATATATTTAAAAAGTGATAACTACATCGTATATTCAATAATCAGTAAATAAGAGCTTTAAAAAAATTAAAATATCAATCAAAAAAAAGTTTTAAATCTCTTTGAAAAAGTCGTTTAGATTTGTATCTGTGTCGATATTGAGTTTTTTTCTAATGCGATATCGGTTTGTATCAACACTTTTTGGTGTGATGTGAAGTATTGAAGAAATATCTTTGGAAGAAAACCCCATTCTTAACAAAGAAGCTATACGTGTTTCAGTATCAGTCAAATCAGGAAATTTAGAATTAAGGTTATAATGAAAATTGTCGTGAATTTGATCAATATAGGCAAGAAATTCTTCTCTGTCTCTTTCTAAAATCATTTTACTGTTAATTAGATTTATAAGATTTTGAATTTCTATTTGGGCTTCAGTATTATTCAAATTTTTCTTTGCTTCTTTCAATTGCTTTTGAATATTTAAAATAAAATCGTTTTTATCAATAATATGAAAAGCAAAATTTTGAATTTCTTTATTTTTATATTCAATTTCATTTTTAAGAGCATTTGATCTTATCTCTTTATTGCTTATTTCCAACTCCATAATTTTATTTCTTGACTCCCCAATTGCAATTTCTCTTAATCGAATTTGTTTTTCAGCTTTGATTTTTTTTCTAAAGTAAAAAATAACAAAAGTGCTAAGTGCAAAAATTAAGGAAATGATAATTAATAAACCTGTAATTTTATTATTTGAAATTCTATTATCTTTTTCTAAAAGTAATATTTCTGTATCTTTTAATTCAATTTCTTTTAGATTTTGTTCATTTTCAAAATTCATTGTCATTTGTTCTATCAGATCAGTTTTTTGAATATTAAATAAACTGTCCTTATATAGATTGTACGATTGGTTGTATTCCAGAGCTAGTTTATAATCAAAGTTTTTCTCAAAAAGAATAGATAATTGCTGCGCCATATTCGACATAAAAGCCAAAGAACCAATTTCTTGTGACATTTCGTAAGCTGTTTTTGTATATTTAATAGCCTTGGGAAGTTGATTTTTAGCCAAAAAATATTGTCCCAGCAAACCATAAATGCTAATTAATTTTGAAGGGTCTTCAATTTGTAATGCAATTTTTTCAGCTTCCAATAATTTTGATTCTACATCATCAAGTTGTTCTAAACTCATCTCTATTCCGGCAATATTTGTTAAAGCTGTGCATTTTCCTTGTAAATATCCAATTTCGTTAAATATTTTTAAGGCATCGTTATAATATTTTAAAGCTAAATCATAAGATTTAAGGGCTTCATAAACAACTGCTATATTATTTAAAGACTGAGATTCTCCTATTTTATTCCCGGTTTCTATATGTAATTCAACCGCTTTTTGGTAATATTCTAATGCTTTTTCGTATTTTTCCTGCAAACGATATACAACTGCAATATTGTTATAATTGCTCGCTAGTGTTTTAGTATTTCCATTTTTTTCACAAAATTCAATTGACTTAAAATGATTTTCAAGCGATTTTGGATAATCTCCAATATGCTGATAAATAACACCCAAAGTAAGATAATTTAATTCCAATGAATTAGTGTCGTTAATTTCAAATTTCATTTCAAGTGCTTGTTCGCTATAATTTATAGCCTGAACATAATTGGATTTTGCAAAATATATTTGAGAAATAGTTAGTAATGATTTTGATATTTTCTGTTTATCATTCAAAATCTCAAAAACAGCAATGGCTTTGTTTATGCTTATTAGAGCGTCATCAAAATTACTTTGACGGTATTGTGCATAAGAAATATGGGTATAAGCCAATGCAATTCCTTCATTATAATCAATACTTTGAGCCAAATCAAGCGATTTTTGTGCGTATTCTAATGCTAATTCAAAATCGGTATTAATATAATTCCAGCTAATCTTGTTTAACACATTAACTCTTGTAGTATCTTCTATTTTTTTATTCAAAAAGTTTAGTAAACTATCATTTAATACTTTTTCTTGGGCAAATATCAATGAGTTGATAGAGAAACAGAATATGAAAAGCAATAATATCTTCATTTTAAACAAATTATAACCATAATTAAATAATTATCCAAAATTCAACAAAATTTATTTTATTTGCAAAACAAAATTATTTAAGATGAACGAGCCTACAAGAATATTTGACATATTTGAAATGTTCAAAAAAGAGCCCGACACACTGGGAGGAATGTATTTTGCCGAAAAGATAAGTGAAAATTGGGTGAAATATACAACTGAAGAATATGAAAGAGTTTCTTACGAATTGAGTTCTGGTTTTTTAGAACTTGGATTAAAAAAGGGAGATAAAGTTGCAACTGTTACCACTAACAGACCACAATGGAACTTTATTGACATGGGAATACTACAAATTGGGGGAGTTCATGTTACCGTTTATCCTACAATTACAGACGAAGAATTTGATTATATTTTTAGGCACTCAGAATCAAAATATATATTTGTTGCAAATAGGATATTATATAAAAAAATTAAGCCAATTGCTGATAAAATTAACACAATAAAAGGTGTTTATGTATTTGATGATGTTGAAAACACCCCAAATTGGAAAGAAATTGCAATAAAAGGTCAAAAAGAACTTGAAAAGAATTTTGACAAAATTGAAAAAATAAAATCAGAAGTTTCTGAAGATGATTTAGCTACTTTAATATACACTTCCGGAACTACTGGTATTCCTAAAGGTGTCATGCTTAGTCATAAAAACGTTTTGAGCAATTCAAAAGCTAGTGTTCATAGATTACACCTTAATTTTTCACATAAAGTTCTTAGTTTTTTGCCCCTTTCGCATGTATTTGCGCACATGACAAGCTATATTTATCAAATGAAAGGTGTTAGTATTTACTACGCCGACAACGTTGCAAAAGTTGTTGATTACATACATGAATTGCAAGTAGATGGTTTTATAACAGTCCCTCGTTTGCTGGAAGCAATATTTGAAAAGATTTCTTCAAAAGCAAAAAAACTTTCGCCAATAAAGCGCAAAATGTTTGAATTTTCATTAAAAGTTGCAGAAGAATATCATCCTTATACCAAGATGAAGCCGGCTTATAAAATGAAATATGATTTTGTAAACAAACTAGTTTATTCTCAATGGCGTAAGGCTTTGAGTCCAAATGTTATATTTTTAGGTGTTGGAGGTTCTTCTTTGTCGCCAAGATTGGCAAGAATTTTTTGGGCAGCAGGTTTTAGAGTTTTTGAAGGATACGGACTTACAGAAACTTCGCCAATTATAGCAGTGAATTATGACCAACCAAATAAAGTCAAATTAGGAACAGTTGGAACTGTTTTAGAAGGAGTAGAAGTCAAAATAGCAGAAGATGGAGAAATACTTGCAAAAGGACCAAATGTTATGCTAGGCTATTATAATGAGCCCGATTTAACTGCTGAAATGTTTGATGAAGAAGGTTGGTTCAAAACAGGTGACATTGGAATAGTTGACGAGGAAGGCTTTTTGAAGATTACAGATAGGAAAAAAGAGATTTTTAAATTATCAAGTGGAAAATATATTGCTCCACAGATGATTGAAAATAAATTAAAAGAATCATTTCTTATTAATCAAGCAATGGTAATAGGCGAAAACCAAAAATTTCCGGGAGCGCTTATTTCACCTAATTTTGAATTTTTTGAAGATTGGGCTAAAAATGAAAAAATTGAAGTAAATAATTCCCACGAATTAGTTGATTTACCAAAGGTTAAAGAAGCTATTCAAAAAGAAATTATTAATATTAATAAGAAACTTGGAGAACACGAGAAAATTCGCAAATTTCAGATAATTTACCATGATTTTTCAATAAAAACAGGAGAGCTTTCTAATACATTAAAATTGAAACGAAAAGTTATAGCTGAAAAATATCACGAATTTATTGATAAAATTTATCCAAAAAATAGCGATGATGAATAAATTGATTTTATTTGTTTTGGTGAGCATTTTTTTGGGATGTTCTTCAAACAATGCTAATACATCAAATGATTTAGATATTGAAAATATTACAATAGAATTGAAAGACACAATAAATTTGAATGGATCACCAAATTTAGTAGTTGAAAAAGGTCAATTACTTTATTATGATTTTGAAGCTTTACCTTCGGCAGATTTACGCTCAGAATTCAGCATTTCTGATGATAAAATAGTTAAGCATCAAAAAACCGAACAAGGTTATGTTAACTATAATTCAACCGATGATGGAAGCGACAGAATTAAGGGCAAATATATATTTAAAGCAATTAAAAAAGGAAAAACAATTCTTACCTTCACAGTTTTTTTACATGGAGAAATTCAAAATGAAACAAAAATAGAAATTGAAGTTAATTAATTTTCTATCTCTAAATCGTTTCTATCAGCTTTTTTATAATTGAATTTATAATTTGGATTTTTTATTTCATCAGGAACTTTCATTCCCCAAATAAGAAGCGTTTCATCTGCTTGCTCCAACACTCTAAACTCAACTCTACGGTTTAGTTGTTGTCCGTCACGATTCCAGTTCCCATCTTTATTTTTATTAATTGCAATCGGATTTTCCTCGCCGTAGCTTACAGCAGTAATTTGTTCAGGATTTACTCCTGAATTTACAAGATAAAATTTCACGGCATTTGCTCTTTTTAAACCCAGAGTGTAATTATAAGATGCTTTTCCGGAAGCATCACAATAACCACCAACTTGAATTTTAGCTGACGGATTTCTTATTAAAAAAGAAGAAAGAGTATCTAATGTTTTGTTCGGTTCAATTTTTCCAACACCGTTTAAAGGGAATAAAATATTGTCAATTTCAACATAATTATCGTAAATATTTCCAGAAGCGTCAATACGTTTTGGGTCAATCAAATCATCATCAGAAATAGTGACCAAATTTTCGCAAGGAACATTAGGATCAAGTCTGATTGCTTTGTAAAGCTGAATACGAGGCGCATCTGGCATTACATCAAAATCTTCTGTAAAAACAACATTGCCGTCAACTTCTACTGTTACATTGTAATTATGACCTTTTTCGGTAACAAATATAAATTTTCCGTTTTTGGGCGTTGCAATATAATAATCTCCGGTTGTGTTGTCTGTAATTAATACATCGGCATAAGGTAATTCTCCTTGACAAACAGTTAATTTTCCTGTCATTACAACAAGATTAGAACCTTCACTTTCAGGCATTTTCATTAAATAAATATCTGAACTTCCAAAACCTGAGCCCTTTTTTGATGAGAAATATGCTCGTTT
This sequence comes from Bacteroidales bacterium, assembly GCA_016938685.1. GTDB lineage: Bacteria > Bacteroidota > Bacteroidia > Bacteroidales > JAFGUD01 > JAFGUD01. The sequence continues at coordinate 5,805 of JAFGUD010000287.1, forward strand.
TTCGTCAGGTGTTGGAAAGAAAAACACATCATCTTCGATTGAATTTATTGGATAGCCTATATTTTTTGGCAACGACCATGTTCCGAATTCGGTCATTGTGCTTTTGAAAATATCATAACCACCAAGTCCCCCATGTCCTTTTGAACTAAAATAAAGAGTTTTTCCATCAGGTAAAATAAAAGGAGATTCTTCGTCTTTTTTCGTATTTATTCCAGGTCCCATATTTACGGCCTTTCCCCATTTCCCATCAGGCATTTTTTCAGACATGTAAATATCTAATCCACCAAAACCACCAGGTCTGTCACTTGTGAAATACAAAGTTGTCCCATCATAAGAAAGTGAAGCATGAGTTTCTCTGTATTTTGTGTTGATGTTTTCGCCTAGTTTTACAGTTGGCAGCCAGTAACCTTGTGCAAATTCTGAATAGAAAATAGAGCCATCGTCTTCGTCCCTGTACACAAATAATTTTGTTCCGTCAGACGACATGCTAATTGTTGCTTCGTGCGAACGAGTATTTATAGATTTGATAGGGTCGGGGACAAGCCAATTCCCATTTGTATCTTTTACGGAAATATATATATTTTCATCATATTCGCCATCAAAGTCAAGCGGATTATCTGTAAAAAGTTTTTTTCTTGAAGTAAAAATTAGCTCGCTTTCATCTGCTGAAAAAACCGGTGTGTGCTCTGTAAAATTAGTATTTATAATATTTCCTAAATTTTCAATTTCAATATTAACAGGGTTTTCAACTAATAATTTTCCGTCATTACACATCAAAATTTCATTTTCAATAACTTCCAATGTGCGTTTATTTTTAGTTTCTTCCACCATCTGATTTAAAACAACTAAAGCGGAGTCAAACAAAAAATTAACGCGATACGATCGAGCAAGATAAAATTTTACTTCCAAAGGATTTGTCATGACTTTTCTCTTCTTTTTTTTGCTCAAATCATCATAAAGAACGAAAAATTTCTTGAAGGGAACAATTGAGCTATCACGCTTATCGGAAGTATTTAGGTAACAAAAACCTATTCTGTACTGATGATCGGGATTTTTAGGATCCATGCTGATAATTTCTTTGTAGAAATTAATTGCTGAATTAAAATCCTGATTGTAAATTAGATCTTCTGCTATTGCTATTGAATCTTTCTGTGCTTTTAGACTTACAAAAGCACAAAAAAACAATAAAATTATGATAAGTTTTTTCATTAAATGTAAATTGTTTGTATAAAACAAAAATAAAAAAAATCAACTAAAAAACAAATTAGATTTACAACAAATTCCAAAGTCTTTGTGCTTGTTCTTTTGTATATCTAACGATTTCTTCAGTGTCTATATTTTGAAGTTTACGGTCTTTAACAATTAGTTTTCCGTTAGAAATAACGTGCCTTACTGCTGATGGTCTCATTGCATATAGAAAATGTCCAAGAAAATTATTTTCATTAAAATCGGTTAAATGATTGTAATCCAAAACAATAAGATTGTTGTCGTCATCACCTTTAAAGTCGTTTATTTTCAGGTAGTTGTGATTATTTCTAAGTTGATTGTATATTATATCTAGTCCTGGATTATCAATTGGCTTTCCGGCAAAATAAGCGGCTTGTGCACTTCGTATCATGTCGCTGTGCATTCCATCTGTACCAAGAATTATCTTATCAATATTTAAACCTGTTCGAGTGAAAAAACCGACATTATTATTCAAATTACTTTCTGGGTTTTGAACAACATAAGCCTTGCTATTTTTTAAAATATTTCTTTCATTTTCATTTATGTGAATTGCATGACCTAATATTGTTTTAGATGAATCTAACATTCCAAAATCGTGTAATCTTTCTACAACTCTTTTATTATGGTCTGCTTCACATCTTGTTTGGTCGTATTTGTCTTCTGCAACATGAATATGAACGCCAGAATCGTATTTTGTCATTAAATCTGCCGCTTTTTTCATAGTTTCATCGCCAACAGTGAAAGAAGCATGTAAACCAACCAATCCTTGATTTTTTTGCAAATATTTTTCTGTTTCATCAAGCCCTTTTTGAGCAATTTCTATTCCGTCGCGGTCAGAAATTTCGTAACAAAGAAGATGAGAAATTCCAACTTCGTCAAAAACTTCTGCCAAAATATCCATTGAATTTTCGATTGCAAAAGGCGAAGCGTGGTGGTCTATAATAAAAGTTGAACCATTAAGCGCACAACCAATAGCTGTTGCATAAGCCGATGCCCGAATTGAATCTTTGTTTAATTTTTTGTCCAAATTCCACCAAACATACTGTAAAATTTCGAGAAAATTGCCCGGATTTTTTGCAGCCGGCGGCATTCCTGTTGCTAAACCTGAATATGCGTGATGATGCCCGACAACAAACGATTTTGCAACATACATTCCATTGCAATCAATATAATTCTCGTTTTTCGGAATGTCTGCAACAAAAGAAATACCTTTGTCTATACCTTCTTCAACTGCAATATTTACTTTTTCAAATTTGAAAGAAATTGGATTTATGTATGTGGCGTTTTTTAAGTATAGCATATTTTAAATTTTTTATTTAGTCAATAGTTGCTTTTTGTTTAAAAAAACAGCCCCTATAAAGAGGCTATTTAACTTTTTATTTTATTTCTTAAAGAATACCCAACGGATTAAATACAACTTTAAAAACAGGGTTTTCTTCACTTTCGTCATTCCAAGGTTTAACAGAAAGAACCGGAGCATTACATTCTTCAATAATTTCTTTTGCAATTGAGCCGATAAAAAATTGTTTAAAGTTGGATTCTTCTCTCAACATAATAATAACTATCATCGGATTTATTTCATTTGCAATTTTATTAACAATTACTGCTGGACTTTCTGTTTCATTTTCAATTATTTCAGTTTCACATTCAATATTATAGTCAGCAAAAAAAGCTTTGACTTTATTCATGCTGGTTAAAAGTTTCGATTTATGAGAAACAGTTCCAATATTGTTTACTGTAACAGCCTTGATTTTAACTCCAAATATTTTAGCAAATTCAAGCGCAACAGTAGTTTGTTCAGATATATTTTTTGTTAAATCTAATGGCAATAAAATAATATTTTCAACATCGGTAGGTTTTTGATTACCATAGATTGTAACAACCGGAAAATCAGTTTCATTTATAATGTGAAGTGTATTAGAGCCAAGATATTTTTTACCTTTAGCGTGATTTTCGTTTCTTCCAAGGATAATCATTTCCGGTTCAAATTCATCGGCTAAATCTTCAATTTCTTCGTAAGCTTTTCCTTTTTCAACAGTGCAATGAAATTGACTTTCGTCAGTAAAGTATTGTTTGGCAACATTTTTGAGATTTTCTTTTGCTTCTTCAATTACTTTTTTCTCAAAATCTTCCTGTTTAAACATTCGTTTCAAAAATCCGCTTTCCTCGATAATATGGGTTAAAATGATTTTAGCATCATTATATTTTGCATAAAACTTAGCCCATTCAAGGTTTAAAATTGATTGTTGTTCAAAATCAACAGGTACTAATATTTTCTTTTCCATTATTTTGTATTTTTCTCTTTGCCAAAAGTAAATAATATTGTTAATTCGAGCAAAAAAATGCGATTTTATTAGCAATCGAAACTAAAGATAAAAAAAAATCTATTTATTTTTAATTGTTAATCAATGTTTTACAAATTTCCTGAAAAAAAAGTTACCTAAAAATTTGGCAGAAAAAAAAATAGCTTTACTTTTGCAACGCGTTTGTGAGAAACAAGCCACCCGATCCAGTAGCTCAGCCGGTAGAGCACATGCCTTTTAAGCCTGGGGTCCTGGGTTCAAGTCCCAGCTGGATCACCTAAGAAGTCGACGAAAGTCGGCTTCTTTTGTTATTAAATCTAACTTCCAACCCAATATTTTTTTTGAATCAGTTCAACTTCTTGGGGAGGAAATTATACCGAAATGCTTTAAAAAATCCGATTTCATTTTCTTAAAATCGGTTTTAAAGTCAATCGGCATTACTTGCTTGTAATACCAAA
>JAFGUD010000288.1 GCA_016938685.1 Bacteroidales bacterium
AAGTCAATCGGCATTACTTGTCCCGAAATATTTCGGGAACAACTTGTAAAAAATAATTCTCGGAATTATTTTAACAATTTGGTATATGTTGATAATATTGAACTTGTTTTTTGATTTTTTAAAACAAAACTTATCTTTGCCGCAATTAAAAATTTTAGCTGAGTTTGAAGAATTGATAAAAAAAGATTGATTTCAGAAAGTTTGGCTTATCTATTAAAATAATGAGATATGAAAATTGAACAAAACAAAGTTGTTTCTTTGACTTATGATTTAAGAAAAGAAAGTCATGAGGGCGAAATGATAGAATCGGTAAATACTGATCGTCCTTTGCAATTTATTTTTGGAATGGGAATGATGTTACAAAAATTTGAGTCAAATCTTCAAGGAATGGAAGAAGGTGCAGATTTTCAATTTGAACTAAAACCTGAGGAATCTTACGGAGAATATTCTGCTGATAATGTTTTTGAACTTCCTAAACAAAATTTTGAAATTGATGGAAAAATCGAAGACGGAATTTTAGAAGTTGGAAATCTTATACCATTGCAGGATCAACAAGGAAATCAATTTGAAGGATTGGTTACCGAAGTAAAAGAAGAAACTGTAATTATGGATTTTAATCATCCAATGGCAGGTAAAAGTTTGTTTTTTACAGGGAAAGTTGTAGGTGTTAGAGAAGCAACCGCAGAAGAACTTGATCACGGTCATGTTCATGATGGACATCAACACTAATTAAATATTTTAAAAAAAAACCGCAATAAGCGGTTTTTTTTTATTCTTTATCCTCGTACCAAGTAACGTATTTCTTATAATTGATAGTTGTATTTTTAATTACATCAGAAAGTTTATCGTCAATGTCTTTTATCTTTTTAGCCGGAACTCCTGCGTAAACGCTGTTTGGTTCTACAATTGTATTTGGCACAACAACACTTCCGGCAGCAATTACTGAATTAGAGCCAACTACAACATTATCCATTATAATAGCACCCATTCCTATCAGAACATCTTCTTCGATTGTGCAACCGTGAATAACAGCACTATGACCTATCGAAACACGATCTTTTATATTTGTCGGATATTTTTTGTAAGTACAATGTACAACTACATTATCCTGAATATTAACGTCTTTGCCAACTTTGATATAATGTACATCACCACGCAAAACAGCACTGTACCAAATACTGGACCCTTCGCCAATTTCAACTTCTCCGATAATTGCACAATTTTCCGCAAGAAAAACGTTTTCTGCTATTTTCATTTCTCTATCAGGTAATTTTCGTATAAAAGCCATTTGAATTAAGAACTAAGAATTAAGAATTATTTACACATTCACCGATTGAAAAATTTACATATTGAAATATTATGGACAATTAACTTTAAAATACCATTCTGTTCTTGTTGTATCGCCACCTTGAATTTCAACTGTAACTAAACTGTCCAACGATTCAAAGTTGACGTAAACAGTGTGTGATTTATTTTCAAAATTTGGAGATTGCCAGATAATGTTGTCTGTTGAAATATTAGAAGCATGTCCTTTGTAAACTATTATTTTATCTGCAATGTCAAACATGTTGTAAAAAAGCTTGAATGTTCCTTTGTCTTTTTTCATGTGGAATGTTTGAATTGTTGAGTGATAACCTTTTGATTCAATTTGAGTGCCACAAGGAAGAATTTGTTCTGATATTTCAATTGAACTTGTTCGCAATGTTATTGTTTTGTTGTGACTTATTTTAAAAGTCAAACGCTGTTCGGTGAAACTCGGAGCTGTTATAATTGCTGTTGCAAAAGCATTGGAGTCGAGTAAGTTTTCAAAAATTACTTCTCCGTCTGCATTTGTTGTTTTTTCAAAAGTAGAATCAGCATAAGTAATATTTATTTTAGCATTGCTGATTTTGTTATTGTTTTCGTCAATTACAGTAAACTTCATTCCTGCGTGGTCTTTTACAATGTTGGAATCAACTACAACAATATTATTTTGAGTAGTATCTGTATTGTCGTTATTTCCCATTGCACCAATTATTTTAGGACCAAAAATAATACCCAAAGCAATAAGTGCTATTAGTAAAAGTAGCCATAACCACCACATTCCAACTTTTTTACCTAATTTTATAGTGTGATTTGTTTCTTGTCCTTCGCATTTAATTTCTTCTTTTCTTTTTTTGCCTTTGTTTTCAACAGAAACAACAATTTTTTTAGAGCAATCAATTTCTTTCCATACAACAGCTCCATTATTATCCGTAATTTGGTTGAAAGATTTTATCCCGTTTTCTATTACAACTTTTAAGTTAGAAATAGGTTCATCGTTGCTATTAACAATCTTTACGGTAAGTTTTGTATAATCAAATGGAGTTTTTACGATTTTGCCTTTGAAGTCGAAAGTTTTATTTTCATCTGTGAATTTTATAATTTGCTGAAATTGAGGTAGTTTGTCGATTATTTGTCTAAAAACAACATCTTCTTTAAAAGGCATATCGTCTATTTCAAATAAACCTTTTTCGTCTGATTCAAAGTATTTTAATTCACCGTCAGGAAATTTCACTTGAATTTGAGCGAAAGGAATAAGTTCTCCATTTTCATCAATTACTCTAATTTTAACATTTCCTTTGGTTTTATGTTCAATTACATTAACAAAATAAATGCTTTTACCTTGTTGAACTTCAAAATGATTAGTCTTAACAATGTTTTTGTTTTTTAATTGGTGGCAAGTAACTTTTGTGCCAACAAATAATTCGCCAAGTTCTATAATTCCTTGCGAGTTGGTGTCCGATTCAAATTCAACATCATCGTATTGCACACGCAAAGAAACATTTGCCAGAATATTATCTCTGTCGTCCATTGTTTGTATGGACACATATTGTTTCGGAAGAGACTGATTACCAATGTAAAAAGTTATTTCGGTGTCGTTTTCAACCAGAAATTCTTGCTCGTATTGCTTTTTGTCGTCCTTATCTTTTTGGTATGCCGTTATTTTTGTCAAAAGTTTTATGTCTTCAAGGAATATTTTACCTTTTTCGTTGGTAACAAACTCTTTGACTTTTCCGTCATATTCAAAATATATTTTTTCTTTTTCTGCAAGTTTGTTATTTCCTTTAATAGCTCTAATATTAACAGAAGCCACTTTTAAGGGAACCAGATTTGCAATTAAATTTTTAGGAGCATTAAAATCTTCGTTAATAAAACCCCATCTAACAAGGCAGAAGTTTTTTCGGCCATCTGCATTTTGAACCAAATAAATATCGTCAAAATCCGGAATTTCAATACAAGAGTCAATTAAATCGAAAATACGTTTTCGATTAGCATCTTCGTCAATTATAGCAACTATTGTTTTATAAAGTCTGTTGGCTTCGGTTTTTAACAATCCTTTTGCTGTTTCCTGATCTTCTTCATCAAGTTTTCTGAAAGGAATTATTTTTCCTTCAAATTCTGTATGCCAAGCAACTTTTTGGCCTCCTGCAGGTACAGGTTCGGCAAAAATTCTGTATTCTTTTGTGTTTTCAAAAAGTTTTTTAAGCTGATTGTATCTTTTAATGTTTTCAGCAGTACCTTCGTTAAACACCGGTCTGATTTGCGAAACATCAGTTGTTATGATAAGTTGACTCATTTTGAGTGGGTTTTTTGAGTTTTAAAATTGTGTAAAATTAAAAAAACATTAACATCTATGCAAAATTGATTTACTTTTCAGAAAAAATTTCTTTCTTTGTAGATAAAATTAAAAAAACATATATCATGGCTGTTATAATAACTGATGCTAATTTTGAAGAACTGGTTTTAAAATCAGAATTACCTGTAGTACTTGATTTATGGGCTGAATGGTGTGGACCTTGTCGCATGATTGCTCCTCATATTGAAGCAATGGCGGAAGAATTTGAAGGAAGAGCTTTAATTGGGAAAGTAGATGTTGATAGCAATCCTCAAATACCTACAAAATTCACTGTTTTGAATATTCCTACTGTTATTTTTCTAAAAAACGGAGAAATGGTAGATAAAGTAGTTGGTGCTGTACCTAAAAAAGTTTTAGTTGAAACTCTTGAAAAATATTTGTAAAAAACTAAGTAACAGTTAAGAAATTAAATAGTTATTTTGATAATACAAAGTATTGATTTTCAAAAATTGAACTTTTTTACTTCTAATACTTTATAATTTTACAAACTCTAAGTTTTGAAAAATTTACTGGAAATTCAACAATATCGTGAATTTAAAAACCTCGAAGTTATAGCAAAACAAGTTGTAGAGGGATTTATCACAGGACTTCATAAGAGTCCTTATCATGGTTTTTCTGTTGAGTTTGCAGAACACAGACTATACAATACCGGCGAAAGTACGCGTCATATCGACTGGAAACTTTTTGCCCGTACTGAAAAACTTTTTGTTAAAAGATACGAAGAGGAAACAAATTTGAGATGTAATATTCTTATTGATACTTCCTCTTCAATGCTTTTCCCTTATAAAAAAGAATTTAATAAACTTTTATTTTCTGTTTATACAAGCGCTGCTTTAATTCATCTTTTGTCAAAACAAAGAGATGCAGTAGGTTTAACTTTTTTCGACAAAGATATTGGCTTGCATACTGATACAAAGTTAAATAACTCTCACATTCGTTTTTTGTATTCTCGTTTGCAAGAAGAAATAAATACTCATCAAGAGTTGAACAAAAGAACTTCTGTTGCCGAAAGTTTACACAAAATTTCGGAAATGATTCATAAACGTTCTTTGGTGATAATTTTTAGCGACATGTTTGAACATGAGAATGTTGACGATTTGATAAATGCTTTGCAACATTTGAAGCATAATAAACACGAGGTTGTTATTTTTCATGTTTTTGACAGTAAATACGAGTTGAATTTTGAATACGAAAATCGTCCCTACAGGTTTGTCGATTTAGAAACCGGAGAAGTTTTGAAAATAAATCCGAACAAAGTTAGAGATGTTTATACCGGAAAAGTTAAGAAACTGTTTGAAGAAATAAAACTAAAATCAGGGCAATTTCATATAGATTTTGTTGAAGCTGATATTAACGAAGATTTTAAAAATGTACTAGTTAGTTTTCTAATTAAGAGACAAAAATTATATTAGAGTTTTTTTTAAAAAAAAGTTTTTTGTCTAAAATAAACGATTGAAATCAATCATTTATGAATGGTATTCTGTTTATAATGTTGTTTTTTTTGGAAATAAAACATTTCCTTTTAAATTTGTAAGGCTTAAATTTTAAAAATTTAGAAATGAGTGAGCAAGAAAACACAAAGTTATATTACACTATTGGCGAAGTTGCCAAAATGTTTGATGTTAATACTTCATTGATTAGATATTGGGAAAAAGAATTTACGATTATTAAACCCAAAAAAAACAGGAAAGGAAACCGCCTGTTCACTCAAAAAGATATTGAGAATTTTCACTTGATTTATCATTTGGTAAAAGAGCGTGGAATGACTTTGCTAGGTGCAAAAAAGAAACTCAAAGAAAATAAAGAAGATGTTGATCATAATTTTGAGATAATTAAGAGGCTTGAAGATATCAAATCTATTCTTACCGAAATAAAAGACGAATTATAAATTCTCTAATAGAAGTAATATTTAAAAGGTAAATTTTATGTTACCTTTTTTTTGTGCAACTTTTGAAGAGTTCTTAATCTTTAGTAAAATTAAAAACTCTAATAATGAAGAAAATTTTCGTAATCGCATTAACTTTTATTTTTGCATTAAATATTTTTGCACAAAAAACAGAATATATTTACCATTTTAATCAACCAATAGTCAAAAATGTCGGCAATTATCAGATTTTGGTGTTGCCGGAATCTCAACAAAATGCAAAATTAGGAGAACCTGTTTTACCTTTTGTTGCAGTAAATTTATTATTGCCGCCAAATTCTACTTCTAAAAATATCTCTTACATATTTGAAGATAAAATAAAATTAGAAGGCAATTATAATCTTTATCCAAAGCAAGAAACAAGACCTTTGTCGTTAGGTTATTCAAATGAATTTAAAATTAACAAAGAGGTTTATTCCACAAATTCTTATCCTGAGATAAACCATACAAATGTTTCAACTCAGTTTATGAATGGTTACGGTTTTGCCATGTCAAAATTTACGCCTTTTGAATATAATCCATCAACCGGAGAGGTGTTTTATTATCAAACAGTTAGTGTTATTGTTGACTATGAGTCAGACTCGAAAAATCACACTCAAAATATTTCTTCAAGAAATGAAGTAATTCAAAGAGTTTCTGATTTTGCACAAAATTCTGAAGTGATTAAAAATTATCCCGCTAAAAAAACATCAAGTGAATACGACATGCTTATTATTACAACAAGCACATATTCAGGTGGTTTTGATGATTTAATTGATTTTCATCTTCAACGAGGAATTAGAGCAAAAGTTGTAACACTTTCTCAAATATCTACGATAATGTCAGGTGTTGATATTCAGGAAAAAATGAGAAATTACATTATTCAGGAATACCAAAACAATGACATTCAGTATGTTTTGTTGGGCGGAGATGCAGATGTTGTGCCTTATAGAAGTCTATATTGCGAGGCTCTTTCCGGCGGTTCGGCTTATAGTGACAATATTCCTGCCGATGTTTATTTTTCTGCGCTTGACGGCTCTTGGAATAACGATGGAGATGCATACTGGGGTGAACCGAATGAAGATGATTTGTTGCCTGAGATTGGAGTAGGGCGTTTGCCTTTTTCAAATTCTTTGGAATTAACAATTATTATCAATAAAATAATTTCATATACAAATAGTCCTGTAACTTCAACCGGAGAATTAAATAATCCTTTGCTTGCCGGCGAAGATTTATATTATGATCCGCAAACCTGGGGTGCAGATTATCTAGATTTGATAATTGGCTATCATATAGACAACGGCTACACAACTGATGGAATAAATACTGATTACACAACAATGTATGCCAGAGACAATACTTGGAATGGAAGTGGTTCGGAAATTATTTCGGAAATGAATTCAGGTCATTCATTTGTGCATCATGTTGGACATGCTAATTCTGATTTTATGATGGGCTTATACACTTGGGATATTACAAATTCTAATTTTTCGCAGTTAGACGGTGTAACTCATAATTACGCATTGGTTTATAGTCACGGTTGTATTTGTGGTGCTTTCGATTCAGATGATTGTGTTTCTGAAATGATGGTTACAATCGAAAAATGTGCTGTTGGGGTTTTTACAAATTCAAGATACGGTTGGTTCAACGAAGGACAAACAGAAGGACCTTCTACTCACCTTCACAGAGAGTTTGTTGATGCTTTGTACACTGATTTAGAGAATCATGCAGGATTAGCTGAAATGATTTCGAAATACGAAACTGCACCTTGGGTTGAAAATCCTGATGAATACGAACCCGGAGCGCAACGTTGGGTTTTTTATGACCATAATGTTTTAACCGATCCTGCTTTGCCTATTTGGACTGCTAATCCTTTTGCTATTTTAACTTCCTACGATTCCGATATTCCGTTAGGAGCAGATATTTCAATAACTGTAACTTCTGCAAAAGGAACTTTAGAAAATTATACTTGTGTCCTTTTACAAAACGGATTATTTATAGGAAAAGGTGTCACAAATTCTTCGGGTAATGCAACAGTTTTTGTTGATCCTTCTGTTGCGCAAATAGGTGATGCTCAGTTGTATGTGTCCGGGTATAATATTATTACTCAGGAATATCCGGTAAATATAGCTTCCTCTGAATCTGCGGTTTTATCAATGTCTGAATATTCTTTTTCAGATGATAATAATAATGAGCCTGAATATAATGAGCTAATGAGTTTAAATGTTAAAATTGATAATTATGGCCAAGAAAATGCATCAAATACAGTTTTAACATTATCAACACAAGATGATAATATTTCAATAATACAAAGTACCGACAATATCGGAACAGTTACAGCACTTGATTTTATTTTAAGTTCTGATGTTCTTCAATTTCAAACTGATTTTGTAGATGATCAATATTCTGCTGATTTAGTTCTTGACATTGTTTCAGATCAGTATTCTACAACTCGCACAATTCCTGTTGTTATAAATGCTCCAAATTTAACTCTTGTAAGTGTTTCTGTTTCAGAAGCTAGTGGTGATGGAGACGGTGTTTTAGAAGCTAATGAAACAGGTAATATTTCTTTTGAGTTTGAAAATAACGGTCATGCTGCATCTCCTTCAATTTCAGGTGATTTAACAACAGAATCAACTGATATTACTATTTTGAATACAAGTTCTTCGATAGGAATAGTAGATGCCGGAGGAACTTTTAGCATTAGTAGCGATTTTTTAATTGGCGAAAATGTTGAAGAAGGTGATGTTATTTCTGTTTTTTGTGAAGTTGATGCCGGTTATTATTCACAAAATGCAACTGTTGGTGTTTTTATCGGTTCAATAGTGGAAGATTTTGAAACAGGAGATTTTACTAAATTTGAATGGGAATTTGCAGGCGATGTTCCTTGGGAAATAACCTCTACTGTTGTTCAACAAGGTAGTTATTCTGCAGTTAGCGGAGATATTGGTGATTCTGAAATATCGAGCTTAATAATTGACATTGAAGTAATGCAAGACGGTGAAATATCATTTTATAAAAAGGTGTCATCAGAGGATGGTTGGGATTATCTGAAATTTTATATTGATGGAGTGCAAAAAAATATGTGGTCGGGCGAAGTTGAATGGTCTCAGGAAACTTACAATATTTCATCCGGAAATCACACTTTAAAATGGTCTTATGAAAAAGACAGCAATACTTCTTCCGGAAGTGATTGTGCTTGGCTTGATTATGTCGAATTTCCTGCTTTTGGGAGTATTATTATCAGTACAGAAGAAATAGTTGAAAATAATATTTCTAGTTTGAATGTTTATCCAATCCCATTTACTTCGGAAGTGAATTTTGCATTTAACACCGAAAAACAAGAAAATGTAAAACTTGAAATTTATGATGTTTCAGGAAAACTTATTTGGACCAAAGACATTATTTCATCAAAAGGAGAAAACAAAATTATTTGGACTCCCGAAAATATTGGTTCAGGTTTGTTTTTATACCGCATTAAATTCGGCAACGAAATGTACAGTGGAAAGTTAATAAAATAATAAAGATTAAAAATCTAATCAAAAGAGCATGTTTTCACATAAAGCGTGCTTTTTTTTTAACAATAGTTAAAATAAGTCGTATTTAGTATATAAAATAATTTGCATTTGTGGATTATTTTTATTTAACTTTACAAAAAAAACAGATAATTATGAAATTAATAAAATTCTTAATAGCCGGTTTTTTTATTACAATCTCTATTTCTTCTTTTTCACAAGAAGGAGTAATTGAAATAAACAATACAAGTATTGATATGCCTGATATTTACAGTTTTGGGGAAATAACTGAAACCGCTTACACAAAATATGTTATTAAAAACAATAGAAATTCAGCAGTAAATGTGTCAGAAGTAAATACTCCGGCAGGTTTTTTTGCTAATATTTCTGATATGAACATTGCTTCCGGGAAAAAAGTTATTCTTTATGTTGGAGTTGAACCTAAGTTGATTGAAAAATCTGGTGATTTTGATGAAAATATTGTTATTAAAACTAATTTAGTGATGGATATTGTAATTAATCTAAAAGGAACGATTACAAAATCTACTGATTAGTTTGAAAATAGAAATAATTTTGATGCAGATGTTTAATATGTCTGCATTTTTTTTAATTACATCTCAATTTATTTATAAATTATTTTTAAGAATATGTTATTTTGATTGATTTATTCGTAAATATTGCATTAGCAGTAATAATGCTTGGGATAGGTCTTTCGTTGACATTTAAAGACTTTAAAAATCTATTTTCAAAACCCAAACCTATATTTGTTGGTTTTTTGAGTCAGATTATTGTTTTGCCTGTTTTAGCTTTCTCGATTTCCACTATTTCTCATCTCCCCGATGCCATGAAAGTAGGGATAGTAATTATTGCCATTTGTCCAGTTGGGGCTTCATCAAACTTAATTGTTCATTTATTCAGAGGAAATGTTGCATTATCGATTTCGTTGACAATAATAAATAGTTTGCTTACTCCAATTACAATTCCGCTTATTACCAATTTTGCTCTGAGAATGTTTATGAACGAAAACGCAGATATACAATTGTCTTTTTGGAACAGTATTTCTCAAATAGGATTAAATGTTCTATTACCCGCTTTTATTGGGATTTTAATCAGGCATTATAATCATATATTTGCAAAAAAACTAGAAAAACCACTTAAATATATATTGCCATTAATTTTAGGAATTGTTTTTACATTAAAAATATTTTTTGGTGATGAAAATGCGAGTAACTCTTTGACTTTTAGAGATGTAATTGAAATTGCGCCTTATGTTTTAGGGTTAAATATAATTGGAATGTTTGCAGGATATTATATCGCCAGATGGAACAGACTTGCAAGACGATATCGACTTACAATTGCAATAGAAGTTGGTTTGCAAAACACGGCTTTGGCACTACTAATAGCCGGAAATTTGCTGAATAATTACACAATGGAAAAACCTATTTTGGTTTACGCAATGTTTACATTCTTTTCAGCTTTGCTTTTTGCGTGGTATTTTTCAAGAAAACCAAAGCAGGTTACTTTAATTATTGATAATAATAAAACAACTTAACATTTGGGTTTTTAATTCTGTTTTTCATACGTATATTTGAATAATCATTTAACAAATGTTAATTATAAAAAAACAATTTTGAAAAAATATTACATAATTTTTATTTTTCTACTCTTCGCTTTGAATAGTTTTTCACAAGCAAGACAACAAGAAGTTTATAAAGGGGGAGTAAAATTAGGAAATACAGGGGCAATTTATTTAAGAAATTTCAATGTGAGTTTGTATGAAGATTTTAAATTATTAGATAGAAGAAGAGAATATAAATACCGATGGAAAGTTCGTTTAATAGCTGATCATTCATACCTGATAGCATTGTATATTCCTTTTGAATTTAAAGTACATGATGGAGTGAAAATTCAATTATCAGAAGATAGAAGAGGAAAAAAAATTATTAATGAAATTTCTATTGATTCAGATTTTTCTTATTTTAACTTTAATTGTACTCAAAGTGGTTCTTATTTTATTTCAATTGCTGCATTAGAGCAATATGGTGCTTATGCAATTGGTTATCTGGGAATAGTTCTCCCCAAAAAAGAAGAATAAAAAAAGTAGGAAACTTATACAAAATTGAATAATTAAACCCCGAATATTTCAAAAATCTTCGGGGTTTAATAAAATTATAAATTGTTCATTGTACATTATAAATTCTTAATCTGTTCTTCAAATTCAGGAGTTACAATAGAGCAGAATGTTTTTCTGTCTCCAAAAGCATCGTCAATACGAGCAACATTAATCCAAAATTTATTTTCTCTTACCCATTCTGCCGGATAAGCAGCTTTTTCACGAGAATATGAATGTTTCCATTCGTTTGCAACTATCTCATATTCAGGGTGTGGAGCATTTTTCAAAACATTGTCGTTTTTATCGGCTTTTCCGCTTCTTATTTCTTCTATTTCACCGTGAATAATTATCATTGCTTCAATAAATTTGTCCAATTCTTCTTTGCTTTCACTTTCTGTTGGTTCTACCATAAGAGTTCCGTGAACAGGAAAAGAAACAGTTGGTGCATGATAACCAAAGTCCATCAATCGTTTTGAAACATCTGTTTCAGCAACGTCAATTTCGTGTTTCAGATTTCTGAGGTCTAAAATTAGTTCGTGTGCAACTCTTCCTGTTTCTGCTGTGTAAAGAATTGGGAAATAATCTTTTAATTTTGCAGCAATGTAATTTGCGTTTAAAATAGCACCAATAGTTGATTTTTTCAAACCTTTTGCGCCGAGCATTTTAATGTATGCGTATGAAATAGGTAAAATCATTGCACTTCCGTAAGGAGCGCCGGAAAGTGAGTCAATTGCTTTTTCGTTTTTGTTTACGCGAATAATAGGATGTGTTGGTAAAAATGGAGAAAGATGTTTTTTTACAGCAATCGGACCAACACCCGGACCGCCACCTCCATGAGGAATAGCAAATGTTTTGTGTAAGTTCAAATGGCAAACGTCAGCTCCAATAAATCCGGGATTTGTAAAGCCAATTTGAGCATTCATATTTGCGCCGTCCATATAAACTTGTCCTCCGTTTTCGTGGATTATTTCACACATTCTGATAATTGATTTTTCAAAAACACCGTGTGTTGAAGGATATGTAACCATAAAAGCAGCTAAGTTGTCTTTGTGTTCTATCGCTTTTGCTTCTAGGTCAGCAACATCAATGTTTCCTTTTTCGTCGGATTTTACAACAATTACGTTATAGCCGGCCATGATTGCACTTGCTGGATTTGTTCCGTGTGCCGAAGCCGGAATAAGACAAATATTTCTGTGACCTTGACCAATGTCGTTTTGATAAGCTCTAATAACCATCAATCCGGCATGTTCGCCCGATGCACCTGAATTAGGCTGAAAACTTAAATCGTCCATTCCTGTGATTTCCACGAGGTCTTTTTTTAGCCCTTTAATAATATTTTGATATCCTTTTGCTTGCCATTTTGGGACAAAAGGATGAATATTAGCAAATTGTCCGTTTGAAAGGGAAAGCATGCTTACAGCAGAATTTAATTTCATAGTACAAGATCCCAAAGGAATCATAGAATGTGCCAAAGAAATGTCTTTTCTTTCAAGTTTTTTGATATAACGCATCATTTCAGTTTCGCTGCGATATTTTTTAAAAACATCTTGTTGCATAAATTTGCTGGTGCGTACAAATTTTTCTTCTAAAATTGATACTACTTCAATTTTTTTGTTTTTATCTATTTTTTTGCCTTTGAATTTGGCTAAAACTTTCAATATTTTGTTCAAATCTTTTACGGAAGTTGTCTCGTCTAAACTAATTGTTAGAAAATCTTTACAAATTCTGAAATTAATTTCATGGTCATAAGCAATTGTTTCTAAAATTTCTTTATCTCCTTTTTCGATTTCAATTTTTATTGTGTCAAAAAAGTTTTTATTCATTTGGGTTAAACCAAGTTCCTTAATTCTTTCGGACAAAATAATAGTTTTTAGATGAACACTTGTAGCAATGTTTTTCAAACCTTCGTAACCGTGATAAATCGCGTAAAATCCTGATAATGAAGCAAGAAGAGCTTGTGCTGTGCAGATATTAGAAGTAGCTTTTTCGCGTTTGATGTGTTGTTCGCGGGTTTGAAGAGTCATTCTGTATGCAACTTTGCCATTTTTGTCTCTTGAAACGCCAATTATTCTTCCCGGCATTTTACGAATATATTTTTGACTTGTGGCAAAATAACCTGCATGAGGTCCGCCGTAACCCATTGGTAATCCTAGTCTTTGAGAAGAACCTACAACAACATCTGCTCCCCATTCTCCTGGAGGTGTCAATAATGCTAAACTGAGAATATCAGCCGCAACAACTACCTGACAGTCATTTGAGTGTGCGTTTTCAACAAATGTTTTATAATCTAATATTTCACCGTTTACGTTTGGATATTGAACAAGAGCAGCAAATGTTTTCTCGTTGATATTACAATTTTCATAACTTCCGAAAATTACTTCAATTCCAAGAGGTTCGGCTCTTGCAATAAGCACACTTTTTGTTTGTGGAAAAATATTTTCATCAACAAAAAATTGATTTGCATCGGCTTTTTTCTTTGCATTAGAACGGTTGTCAAAAAACATTCTCATTGCCTCAGCAGCAGCTGTGCTTTCGTCTAATAAAGAGGCGTTTGCAACGTCCATTCCTGTTAGTTCTGCAATTGCAGTTTGAAAATTCAAAAGCGCTTCTAATCTTCCTTGTGAAATTTCAGCTTGATAAGGAGTGTAAGAAGTGTACCAAACCGGATTTTCCAAAACATTACGTTGAATAACCGAAGGCATCATTGTTCCGTAATAACCTAAACCAATAAAAGTTCGGAAAAGAAGATTTTTTTCGCCCAATTTTGTCAATTTATTAAGAATTTCAAATTCAGATTTTGCTTTGTCTAAATTTAATTCTTTGGGAAGTTTTATTGCATCCGGAATAGTTCTTTCAACTAATTCTTCAATTGATGAAAGCCCAATTTCTTTAAGCATTTCGTTCATTTGGTCGCTATTAGGACCGATATGTCTTTTTGTGAAATTATCGTTTAACATTTTGATAAATAGTTTATTGTTATTTAAAATTCGTTAATTGTAAAAACGGTTCAAAAGTAATTTTTTGTTTGAAATTTAATAATGATAAAGAACATGTTTTTGGAAAATGATACCAAACCGTTGTCAATATTATTAAAATAATTCTTGGTATAATGCCGAAAGATTATTATGTTAAGAAAATTTATTTTCTGTTATTCGGTATGACATTAAACATTTAATTGAATTATAGTTATAGTAGGCGCTGAAGACAAAACGCCCATTTTGATGGAAAATGGGCGTTTGAATTTTTTTTAAGAAATTATTTCTTAATTGCATAATAGCAACGCTTAGGAGAATCAATTATTCCCTCAGTTTTTAATTGTGTAATGATTTTTGAAATTTCTTTGCTGTCAATTCCTGTTATTTCTGAAACTTCACCTGGTTTTAGAGGTTTTTCGCTTTCCTGAAATGTTTTTACCACCTTGTCTTTATTGTCCATAATACAAATATTTTAGTGTTAATTTTTGCAAAAATATTAAAATCATTTTTAAAAGAAGACTTTTTTATCTTTTTAAAAAATCACAAACTAAAATTTTGCTAAATATAAAAAAAATTATATTATTGTAAGCGATTAGATTATTGATAGTTTAGATTGCAAAATCTTCAAATATTCAAAAAAATCAATGCTTTAAATACATTCGAACATTCACATTATTCTAACTAACAAATATGTATAAAATAGAAACAAAAATCAGCACAAAATCCGAAGATTTTAAAAAAAATAAAGAAGAGTTCCAAAAGTTAGTAAATGAACTTCACATTAGGATAAAAGACGTAAAAAACGGAAGAGATAAAAAAGCAATTACTAAACACAAAGAAAGAGGAAAACTTCTTGTGAGAGAACGAATTAATTTATTGATTGATAAAAACACCCCTTTTCTCGAACTATCAACTCTTGCTGCTTATGGCATTAAAGAAAATTCTTTTCCCGCAGCCGGAATTATTACAGGAATTGGAACTGTACATGGACGTGAAACGATGATTATTGCAAATGATGCGACTGTTAAGGGTGGAACATACATGCAACAAACAATCAAAAAACATGTTCGTGCTCAGCAAATTGCACTTGAAAATATGCTGCCAACAGTTTACATGGTTGATTCGGGTGGAGCTTTTTTA
>JAFGUD010000289.1 GCA_016938685.1 Bacteroidales bacterium
ATATTGCTTGTCCAAAAATGAGTTTTCATTTTTCTTTACAAGCTTGATATTGCTTTTTGTCCACCTTGAAGTGTTAAGAGCTTTTGGCAAACCCACGATTAGGTATTCTGAAAACAATTTGAACTTAGTTAAAGGTTTCGCAATTTCTTTTTGATTATTGAGGTTTAAATCGCCAAAAACAATGTTTTCGGAATTTTTTTCAATGCCAAACTCTTTAATCTGTGTCTCTCCGCTGGTTTTGTCAATATTCTCACAAAAATCAAAAATCGCTAAAGCACCTGCCATTTCTAAAAAGTGAGCATTATTTCTTTGGTCTTTTCCTCCAACAGCATACTCTAAATGTTTTGTATTTCCTCTATTACCAATAAAATAAAGCGAGTTTATTTTCCTTTGCTTTATTATGGTTCTGTTATAATAATCAATTGCAATTTTTGCTTTATCCTCAAATGAATCGGAATTAATTTCATCTTTTTTATTGAGAGCGAAATAAGGTAAATAAGTTATTCCTCCTATTTGAGAATCTTGAATTTTTGCACTATTTGGAATGTCTCTGTTTCCTCGAAGGTTTTTTAATAGTAAAGGAAATCCTGCTGCACCAGTACCGCCAAAAATTGAGTTGACAATAAAAATTGCATCTCCATCATTGAATGTCTGACCAAACCTTTTAAAATCTTCTGAATCTGTAAATTGATTTAACACAATTGCACCCATATTTGGGTTTCCCTTAAATCCAACATTCAAGTTTGAATTGAGATTTTGCTCTGAATAAAGCAGCCTCGTGAAGTTTTTATCGTCTTTGGAATTTTTGTAATCTTCGTCAAGAGTATTAAAACCAATATATTGAGCAAATGTACTCTGGTCTACATCACTTAAATTGAACTGAAAATAGTCAGAATTAACAACCGATGATTTATTCGCCAATTCATTTACTGTTTTTATTTCTTGTCCAAAAAAGTCATCAGGTTGGTTTACTTGGTTTCTGATTTCCTGATAAAGTTTTAAAATATCTTTCGTTCTGTTTAAATCTCCATTGCTGGTGTCGGGGTCAATAATTATTGGAATAATGGTATCGAAATCATTTTTCAGTTTACAACCCGAAGCTAATAACATAGCCAAAGACTTGATGACTCTTGAACCTGTTCCTCCTATTCCGAATATGTATAATTTTTTTGCCATTGTATTTTATTTAAAAAGGTAAATGAATTTGGATTTTACTGAATTGTTTCAGTATAAGGCTAAAGATAAATCCCACAGCTACACTTAAAAGCCCATTAAATAAAGCATACAATAAGGGGAGTGTGTTTGCATATTGCTCATAGCCAGATTCAGGGTCAGCTAATGCATCGATTAACGCTTGATTGTCGGATAAAAATATCTCGTTGTTTGAAATACCCCATGAAATACCGCCTGTTACAAGAAAAGCAATCAATAGCCATAAGAGCCAATGCCACAATTTACCGTATGGGTATTTCCATAGAAGATAGAAACATACAAACATAATTAAGGGTACTGCTATAAATGTTAAACCTAAAAGGTTATAGCCTCCATAATCATATAACGTGTCAAAAATTAAAGAAAATTGGGAATCGTAAAGCCCAAATAGGGCTTCGTAGATAGTTGCAAAAAGGTCATTCATAATATTTTATTTTATAAGTTCAAATTTAAAGGTTACAATATTGGCTTCTTTGTTTTTATATTGATAAGCTTCACTAATTGCATTTGTAAGAAACTTAAAACCAAAGGTGTGGGAAGTATCACCTACAATGTTTTTTTC
>JAFGUD010000290.1 GCA_016938685.1 Bacteroidales bacterium
AAGTCAATCGGCATTACTTGTCCCGAAATATTTCGGGAACAACTTGTAAAAAATAATTCTCGGAATTATTTTAACAATTTGGTATATATAATCTGTGGCAAAAAAACATTAGAATATCAAAAATTTGTGAATCTGTGGCAAAAAATTTTAGAACATCTAAAATCAGTGAACTAAGCAAAGCGTTTTCACCAAGTAATCTCCCGAAATAAGTTCGGGACAAGTAGTGGCAAAAAAACATTAGAACAGTCAAATTTTTTATGCTCTAAAACATTGTTATAAAATATTCAAATTGCTGACGAAAATCATATACGATTTATTTCATAAATCATTGCAAAATATGTAACTTTGACCAAGAAATTTTTTGTAATATAACCTTGAAAATAAATCGTTTAGAATGGATTTTTTAACATCAATCAAAAATAGAGCTAAGCAGTTTAATAAAACTATTGCTCTACCGGAAGGAGAAGAGGAAAGAACTCTAGTTGCAGCTGATGAGATTTTGCGTGAGAATCTCGCCAAAATCATACTTTATGGGAATAAAGATTTGATTTTAAAGAAATCCGCAGAACTTGGATTAGCAAATATTGAAAAGGCAAGAATTATTGACCCTGTTTCTTACGAAAAAAAAGAAGAATTAGCGGAAATAATGGTTGAAATGCGTAAAAGCAAGGGCATGACCAAAGAAAAAGCTTTGGAAGATCTTTTAAGTCCTTATTACTTAGCTACATTGATGATAAAGAATAAAGAAGTTGACGGAATGGTCGGTGGTGCTGTTGCTTCAACTGCTACTACTATTAGACCTGCGTTTCAATACATCAAGACTTTGTCCGGAATTAGTGTTGTTTCGGGTGCTTTTTTTATGATAATACCTGATACTTCTTTTGGTGAAAACGGAATTTTAGTTTTTGCTGATTGTGCCGTACATCCAAATCCTACTGAAAGAGAACTTGCTGAAATAGCTGTTGCTTCTGCTAAAACAGCAAAATCAATAGGAGGTTTTGAGCCAAAAGTAGCAATGTTAAGTTTTTCTACAATGGGTAGTGCAGAGAATGAAATGGTAGATAAAGTCAGAAATGCGACTAAAATAGCAAAAGAAATGCAACCAGATTTGCAGATTGATGGAGAAATGCAAGCTGATGCTGCGATTATTGCAGCAATTGGAGAAAAAAAGGCTCCAGGTAGTACTGTTGCTGGTCATGCAAATGTTCTAGTTTTTCCTGATTTGAATTCAGGTAATATTGCTTACAAATTGGTGCAAAGATTAGCAAAAGCAGAAGCTATTGGACCTGTTTTACAAGGTATGGCAGCGCCAATTAATGATTTGTCAAGAGGTTGTTCTGCCAGCGATATTGTTAACCTTGTAGCTATTACAGCAAATCAGGCAGCAGGAGTATTTTAAAAATAGTCAACAGGTTAACAGGTCAACTGGTTAACTGATTAACTTGATAACTAAATAATTATTTAATTTTCAACAATATAACTTATAAATATGAGCGAACCAATTATTGAGCAAATTGAAGGATATGCTCTTAGCAAAAGTGACAGACCAAAAGCACAATTCGAAAAAGTCGGAATTGTAGGTTGCGGTTCAATGGGACAAAGTTTGGCTATAATGATAGCTTCACGCGGTATAGAAGTTGTTTTTATTGAATTAAATCAAGCCAAAATTGACGAAGCAATTGAAGAAATTGACGAAGAACTTGAATTTAAAATAAATCATTGGGGTATTACTGCAAGCGAAAAAAGGGGTGTAATGTCGCGAATAAAAGGCACCTTGGATTATAATATGCTACAAGGTTGTGATATCGTCATTGAAGCTATTTTGTCTAAAACAAGAGAGGTTGCAAGAGATGTCAGAAAAGATGTGTTCAAAAAAATTGAGCAGCATGTTTCTCCGAAAACAATTATCGCTACTAATTCAACAACAACTGCAATTACTGAAATGGCTGCTGTTTTAGATTATAAAGACAGATGTATTAGTATGCATATTTCTACAACTGCACCTGATGCAAAACTTGCAGAAATAGTAAGAAGTTTGTACACAACTGATGAGGTTTGTGCAAATGTTCAAAAATTTGCCATTCTATTAGGTAAAAAATTTATCAGAGTTGCGGAATCTCCGGGGTTAGTTACTGTCAGACTTTTTGCTCCAATGATCAACGAAGCGTGTGATATTCTTATGGAAGGCGTTGCAGAACTCGAAAAAATTGATTTTGCTGCTAGAACAAGTATCAACTTGCCTCTTGGCCCGTTCGAAATGGCAGATAAAATTGGTATTGATAGAGTTGTGCGTTGGCTCGAAAATATGTACGAAGAGTTTGGTGATTTAAAATATAAACCTTCTCCAATTCTAAAACGATTGGTTAGAGCTGAAAATACCGGAAGGAAAGCAGGAAGAGGTTTTTATCATTACGATGAACATGGGAAAAAACTAGAACCTGCTTTGCAATAAAATAATCTTTTTAGATATTGCAAAACAGAAAAATAAATTTATGAGTCATTTTACAATGATTTCATATTTCTTAATTCATATTTAAATTTTAACAAATGAATATATTAGTTATAAACGCAGGGAGTTCTTCTATTAAATATCAATTTTTTAATATGCCTTCGGGAGAAGTAGTTGCCAAAGGATTGGTTGATAAAATTGGATTAAAAGGCTCCTTAATCAAACATACTCGACACGATGACCAAGTTGTCATTTTTAAAGGTGATATTATTGATCATCAATCAGGAATTGAATTTCTTTTAGGCATTCTTAAAAGTGAAAAACACGGATGTATTAAAGAATTATCAGAAATTAATGCTGTAGGACACAGAGTTGTTCATGGTGCAGAACATTTTAATTCCAGTGTTTTAATTACTGATGAAGTTATTGAAGCAATGGAAGAATGTATTGAACTTGCTCCTTTGCATAATCCTCCAAATTTAAAAGGTATTTATGCCATGAAAGCATTATTGCCCGAAGTTAAACAAGTTGGGGTTTTTGATACTGCTTTTCACCAAACAATGCCTGATTATGCATATATGTACGCAATTCCTTATTCCTTATATAAAAACTATAAAATTAGAAGATACGGTTTTCATGGAACAAGTCACAGATATGTTTCCAAAAGAGCTTGTGAAATTCTAGGAATGGATTATAACAACACTAAAATTATTACTTGTCATTTGGGTAATGGAGCATCTCTAGCAGCAATTGAAAACGGAAAATCTGTTGATACTTCAATGGGACTGACTCCCGTAGAAGGTGTTATGATGGGAACTCGTAGCGGGGACCTTGACATTGGTGTTTTTAATTTTATTATGGACAAAGAAGAAATTAACAAAAACACAGCTTATACTTTAGTTAATAAACACTCAGGTGTACTAGGAATTACAGGACTTTCATCTGATATGCGTGAAGTAGAAATGGCAGCCGAAGAAGGAAATGAAAAAGCTGTTTTGGCTCTTAAAATGTACGATTACAGAATTAAAAAATACATTGGTGCTTATGCTGCGGCTATGAATGGCGTTGATATTCTTGTGTTTACAGGTGGGGTTGGTGAAAATGCAGATACAACACGTAAAGGAGTTGCCGGAGAGTTAAATTACATGGGAATTGAACTTGATGAAATAAGAAACTCTGGTCTTAGAGGTAAAGAAGCCGTTATTTCAACAGATAAATCAAAGGTAAAAGTAATTGTTGTTCCTACAAACGAGGAACTTGTTATTGCTCAGGATACTTTAGAGATAATTAACGAAGCATAATATAAACATTTTGACAACTCGATAAACTTTCTTAAAATGAAAACACTTAATGAACTAATAGAAAAGGTAAAAGAATTACCAAATAAACGTCTTGTGGCAGCAAACGGCGTTGATGCTCACACAATTGAAGCAATAAACGAAGCTATTGAATTAGGCTTAATTGATGCAACCTTAGTTGGTGATGCAGACAAAATTGACGCAACGTGCAAAGAATTAGGAATAGACAAAAGTAAATTCACAATTGTAGATGTAAAAGACGAGGCTGCTGCCGGAATGAAAGCAGTTGAACTTATATCAAAAGGGGAAGGCGAATTGTTAATGAAAGGTCTTATTAGTACCGACAAATACATGCGTGCAATTCTAAACAAAGAATATGGTTTAGTTCCTCCAAAAGGATTATTGACACACATAACCGTAATTGAAAATCCTAATTATCATAAATTAATGATAGTTTCTGATGTTGCGATTTTACCTTTGCCTGATTTGAGACAAAAAGTTACAATGACTAATTTGTTGGTAAAAACAGCTCAAAGTTTAGGAATAGAAAAACCAAAAGTTGCAATTATTGCTGCTGCTGAGCAAGTTAGTGATTCGATGCCTGCAACAATTGATGCTGCTATTCTTTCAAAAATGGCGGACAGAGGACAAATTAAAAATTGTTTTGTAGAAGGTCCTTTGAGTATTGATTTGTCTATTGATATGGAAAGTGTAAAGATTAAAGGAATGAAATCAGAAGTTGCCGGAGATGCCGACTGTCTTTTATTTCCAAATATCGAAGCAGGAAATGTTTTTTACAAAACAAATACAAAATTAGCGAACGCTGAACTGGGAGCAATAGTTGCAGGGGCAAAAGTTCCATGTATTTTGTCTTCTCGTGGCGATTCTTCACTAACAAAAATGTATTCTATCGCATTGGCTTCGTTGATGGTATAAATATAACTAATTTGGATTTGTAATCCGCTTATTATAAAAGCCATTCGAAAGAATGGCTTTTGTTTTTGTCAAAAATGTCTAATTCAATTGGGATATTTACTAAATATCAGAATCTTTTTATATATTTGTATTGATAAAACTTTTATGAAATGAATATAGCAGAATATAAATTAGAATTAGTGAATTATATCTTAAACTCTCCAAATGAAAGAATAATGGCTATTTATAATTCTTTGTTAAATAATAAGTCAGATGAGGATTTTTGGGATTTACTTTCTGCAAATCAAAAACAGAATCTAAAAAAAGGAATAGAAGATTTGAATAAAGGGAAAAAACACGATGCTTTTGAGGTTTTAGAAGAGATTGAGAATGAATAATTACAAGGTTTTTATTTCCGAACAGGCTAAGTCCGATTTAACAGTAATTGTATCATATTTAAAAATAAATTGGTCAAGTAAAGTAGTAAATGATTTTTTGTTGAAATATCGTGATTTTCTAAACGATTTAAAGCAAAATCCTTATATTTATAATGCTTCCGAAAAAGAAAAACAAATAAGAAGGTGTGTTTTAACAATTCATAATTCTGTATTTTATCGTTTATTGAAAAAACAAAAGAAGTACAGATAATTGTTATTTTTGACACAAGGCAAAATCCTGACAAATTAGAAGATTTTATATAGAAATCAAAAATTAAAATACATTGTAGATATTTACTAAATATTAGATATTATTGAAAATCCTCCTTTCGTTTAAGAATATTTCTTAAATGAAAAAAATATAAGCAAGTATTTAACTTGCAAAATATAAGTTGCAGATATTGAAGTATTTAATGTAATCGTAAACAAAATTAAAGATTTAATTTCTCCTTCAAAATTTTATAGCCTGATTTGCTGGCTTTTGCTTGTTGTTTGTTTTTTAAAATCACAATATAATTATCTTTTTCAAAATGTTCTATTTTGTCGATACAACTTAAATTTACAATAAAAGAACGATGAATTCTTACAAATTCAGTATCGTCAAGGTGTTTTTCAAGATATTTCATTGTCATGTTTTTCATAAATTTACCTTTTTCTGAATAAATCATAACATAATCGTCCTGAGCTTCAAAAAGCGAAATTTCTTCTAACGATAGAATTGTAATTTTAGACCCGTTTTTAACAGCAAAACGATTTAATTTTTCAGGGTTTTCATTCGAAATTTCTAGTAATTTATCAAAAGTTCCTCTGATTTTTTCGGTAGAATTTAATTTCTCCTTTGCTTTGTCCAAGGCTTCTAAAAATCTCGCTTTTGAATAAGGCTTCATGATATAATCAATGGCTTTTTGTTCAAAGGCTTTTACTGCGTAGTCATCAAAAGCTGTAGAAAAAATTATTAATGGAGGATTATCAATCAGTTCCAGAACTTCAAACCCTGTAAGTTTGGGCATTTGAATATCCAAAAAAATAAGGTCGGGATTTTTTGAATTAATATCTTTAACCGCAGAGAAACCGTCTGAACATTCGCCTAATATTTCAATATTAGATTGATTTTGCAAGAAAGTTTTTATTAGATTCCTTGCAGGTTCTTCGTCATCAATTATCAGTATTTTTATTTTATGTGTGTTCATAATTCTATGTTTTGGGGCAACAGTAATTTAACTTCAAAAATATTGTTTTTTTTATTAACAGTCATCAAATCATTTCTTTTATAAATCAGACTTAGTCTTTTGGAAATATTGCTTAAACCGGTTCCGGTTCCTTTTTTTGGAATAGAATCTACATCAAAAGTATTTTTGAAAATTATTGAATAAAAATCAGTATTGTTTTTGATTGAAATATTAATTTCTGTTTTTTCTGAGTTTTCGTAAACGCCATGTTTAAAAGCATTTTCAGCCAAAGGTTGAAGTAACATTACCGGAATTTGAAAATTAAGACATTCTTGGTCTATATCTAAATTTATTTGCATTTTTTCTAAAAATCTTATTTTTTCAATGTCAAAATATCGGTTGATGTTCTCTATTTCTTCTTTTATTGTAGTGATTGTTTTTTCAATTTTTAATGAATACCTAAAATATTCTGAAAGTTTTACAATAGAATTATGTGCATCATCAGGATTAGAATAAATCAGGTAACTTATTGAATTTAAGCTATTAAATAGAAAGTGCGGGTTGATTTGGGCTTTAAGATTATTCAGTTCTTGTTGTTGCAGCATTATCGAAAGTTCGTTTTTTCGGTTAATGTTTTCTTTATTATTCTGATAATAAATTACAATGTAATAGAAAAAAATGGTGAAAAAATACAGAACAATTCCAAGAATTGCTTTTGTTGATAATGTGCTGAAAAACAGATTGTTATACGTTGATTTATTTGGAGTAATAAAAAATATAATCAGCCAACTGACAAAAATCCAAATTATTGTAACTACAACAGACATTACAATATGGTTAAAAATGATTTTTAAGTTTGTTTTGTTTTCTAATTTATTAAATCGCAATACGTACCAAATTCCAATATTTATTAAGCTTAAAATCAGAATATTAAGTATTGTTTCCAAAATAATTATTGAAGTAGAAACGTCAAAATTTTCAGTAAGATATTTATAATATAAAAATCCGATTATTAGCCAAATAGAAATGTAAATGGCTGATTTCCATAATTTATTTAAAATTGGATGAAACATAAAACAGTTGTCGAGTTGTAGGTTAATTTGCTAACCTGAATTTGAGCTATCGCTATAATTTCAAAAGTAATGATTTTTGATGAAAAATAAAATAACCTTTTCCCAAAGAAAGAAAAAGGTTGTTTTTACGGTATTAAGCTCTTTTTATTTCTGCTCCTCCGAAAACAGCATTTCCTCTGATAATCAATTCTTTAGAAAAATCAATTGACTCGCTTGAAATACCATTTTTTATGTTAAAACCACCTAAAATTGATGAGGTTTGAATTACAATATTCCAGTCTCTTGGAACAATAATTTCAAATCCACCAAAAACCAAATTAACGTCAAGGTAATTTTTTCCTTCGGTAGATAGAACAGCCTGAGACAAGTCAATTTTACCTCCTCCGAAAGTTGCTTCAAGCTTTCCGCCTTTAAAATTTTGAGATTTAATATGTAAATTTGTTCCTCCAAATACATATTTTTCATTTAAAACATCTTCTGAAAAATCTATTTCTTTTTCTGAAAAATGTTTCTCAAAATCGTCGTGTTTAGGTTTGAAGAAAGCTTTTACTATAACAATTAATCCTATTATAATCAGGATTGCAGGAAGAATTAAATTACTAACATCAACCCCAAAAGTAAAAATTTCTGGAAGTAAGAATGCTCCGCCAACAATTATTAAAATTATTCCCGGAATAAAACTTTTACGCGAAGTTAAGTTCATTATACCTAGTGTTATAAGTAGAGATTGCCAGCTGATAAGGATATTAAATAAAGAATCAGCAACGTACCCTAACTTATTTCCAACAATGATTCCGCCTACAACTAGTAAAGCGATGCCAACAAGAATTGATCTGATTTTGTTTCCCGGACGATTAAATCGGTTTGAGTGTCCGTGGTGTTCACAAGTTTTCATTTGTTTATTTTTTTAAAGTTTTTAATGTTTTATTTTGAAACAAATGAACAACAAACCATTTCAATTGGCAATGGTTTTTCGGCAAACAGCCCGTTTTTTTCGGTGAAATGAATTTTTGGAAGGTTGAAGTTGTTTTTTAGATAGAACCTAAATTAATCGTTTCTATTTGGAAGGGATTTGCTTTTATGGTAAGCTTTTATTGATTGGTTTTATTAAATATAAGATAAAATATAAGTTTTTCATTTTGTTAAAGTTCTAAAATCTTTTAATTCTGCAACTTTATATTGAGTTTTATCTTTTTCTAAAATTGCATTTAATAGAACAGTTCTGTTGTTCTTAAAAGCGTCTGCTGCTAATTTTATTTGGTCTGAATTTAATCTAACGGAAATTCTAGATTTAACTTTTTTTATTTCTCCTTCAATTATAATCAAATTTTGGTCGCTATCTACATCTTTTGACTTTAATTGAATAATTTTACCATAAACATCGTTTTCTGATATTTCTTTCATCTTTTCACGAATTGTTTTTGAAAATGTGCTTAAATTATTCACTTTTTCTCTGTTCAATTCTTTTGCGGTAGTTATTTGGCTTATTTTTGTTCCTTTAAGGGAGATTTCAATATCCGAATATTCAATTCCAGTGTATAAGTCTTTTAGTTTGTTCGAAACATTTACACTAACTAAGTCTCTGTTTTGTATTAAAAATTCATCTGTTGGTTCAAAATTATCAAAACCAATTATTTCAGTATTGATAAAGTCTGTTATATTTATAAGGTTTTTGTTGATTTCACTTCCAATTATTGAGTTTTCAAAAAGAGTTTTTTCCTTAATTTCCTCATGATTTGGTAATTGAATTTTTGTAATTAAACTACCAACATCATTTTTAAAAAAGTTACAATAATTCAAATATCTTTCTGCTTCATCTTTGTTATCAAAAAAATGGGGTAATTTTATTACCGAAAAATTAGCTACTTCTTGCAATAATTCTTTTGATTTGTTTATTAGTGTATTAAAAAAAGGAATACTAGGATGTCCTTTTTTAACATTTTCATTTTCGATATGAAAAGATAATATTTGTCTATCTTCAATGATAATTGATTCTAATTCGTCAATGTCTTCATGGTATATTTCAGCAACAATGTTTAAGTTTTTTAAGATTTCTTTTTCGTAATCAGAATTTTCAAATTTATTATAAATATATAACTTATATGTGCTAGAAAAACCCAATATAGAGGGAGGTACAAACAAATCATATTTTGTCTTTACTTCCTGTTTTTTCCAATCTCGGCTTATTAGCAGGTCTGTAATATTTTTATATATTGATTGGTTTTTCATTAAGAATAATTTTCAAATAAGTTATTTAGAGTTTCATTTGAAATGTAGTTGTTTTTGTTTATTGAAATTCTTTTTGTTGAGGAATTTGTTGTTGATAATTCTTTTTTATCAGGTAAATACCAATATGCGCATTTTTTTAAAATTAGTTCTTTGTCTGAAATATTTAACCAATCTGTATTATCAGAGGGAAGAACGAATAAAATTAAAATTAATGGATTTTTGTGTTTTTTCTTGTTAGTAAATCATTAAAAGTAGAAGAGTTTAAATCATATTTTATTATTTCATCTTCAATAAAAATAGAGTTTTCCGTTGTTGCTTTTAATTGAAATTTTAATTCTCTACCAGTATCTAAATATCTTTTGTGATTGTTTTCTATACGAAAATCAATTTCTTTAATTTCTAAATCTGTTCCATAATCAGGGTAAGAAGAGCTTGTTTTGTATCCATTAAAGGCTGCAATTAGTTCAATGTATCTAAGAGATAAAGCTTCTTTTATGTGTTCTTCTGTCATCATAACTATAAAATGATATTGCGAATATAGAATATTTTTTTTAATATAAAAACTTGTCGTTTTGAAAGATTTTTTAATTTTATTTTTTTATCTCCAAATACTATTTGGTAAATTTGAGTTGATTATAAAACCTTGTTTTCTAATTCTTCCATATTTCCAGAAAACAAAACAATTTCTCCTTTTGGGTTTATCAGAATATTAGTTGGTAAAGATTCAATATTATATAAATTTACAAATTCTGAATTCCAGCCTTTTGTGTCATTTATTAAAATATGATTGAAATTATAGTGACTTAATGTGTCTTTTAAAATATTTTCTTTTTTGTCGATTGATATTTGAACAATGTTTATATCCGGTCTTTTTTGTGCAATTATTTGCAAAAGTTGGTTGTTTGCAACACATGAATAACTCCACGATGCCCAGAAATTTAGCAAAATCCATTTTCCGGATAGACTATTTAGTTCAAAATTTTCTCCATTTATAGTTTGGGCTGAAAAGTTTACCAACGTTGTTGGTGTTTCATTTTTAGCATTATTTGCATTTTGTCTGTTTAAATTGATTTCATAGTTTTTTATAAATTCTGCAAATTGCAGATAATATTCCGATTGCAGATATTTGGTGCGGAGTTTTTTGTCAACTTCTGTGTGAATCTCATAATATTCTTCGATAGGCAAAACAGGTTCGCCTGTGATAAATCTCTCTGAAAGTGCAATTATACTTGCCATTGATTCTCCATTTAAGGTAACAAAGTGTAATGAAAATTCTTTTTGTTCATTTTTAAGAGCTTCAATTTTGGAAATATCTGCTTTTGAGTTAATTAAAGAATCAATTTTAATGTTTGTTAAAAACAACTGGTTTTCAAGGATTTGTATTAGTTCTGATTCTTCTGAATTTTGAATCTTATATTGTTGGCTTTTCAAAAAATCAGCATTTATAGAAATGTTGTCGCCGGAATCGGCAAGCAGGTAAATATAATAGTCGTTGTTTGATAATTTTAGCAAAAAAAATTCTGTTTTATCAGAAATGTTTGCAGATAACTCAAAAGTAGAGTCAATAATCATTACAGAATCAAGTGTTTCAGTGTTTTTTGAAGTTCGGTGAATAAGAGAAATGTACGTATTTTGTGGCACATTTGAAATTACTCCACTGACTGTAAAGTCTTTTATGTCAGTTGTTTCAGTGTTATTGCCGCAGGCAGATAAAAGCACACTTAAAGAGATTAATAGAAATAGTATTTTGTGCATAATTTTTATAGTTTTGTTCACAAAGTAAATAATTTTTGAAGAATAAGTAATCAATGATTTGTTAATTTATGAAGTGCGAATGTTTAAATAAATTAACTCGCATTATTCATAAATAATGCAGACAGCCTGTCTCGATATATCAGGAATTAAAAACAACTAACAAATTCAGGTGTTTTTCAAACACCCAAATTTGAGTTGTTCTAAGTCGGGGTTAACTGAATTACAGCCCACATTCTAA
>JAFGUD010000291.1 GCA_016938685.1 Bacteroidales bacterium
AAAATCGCCAAAGCGTTAGATGTTAAGGTTGACGATTTAATCAAATAATTTATGGACTTTAAACTTTCAACAAAAATTATTATTGGCGACAGTCGCGAGATGAAAGAGGTTTCCAACGATAGCGTTCATCTTGTTGTTACTTCACCGCCATATTTTAATGCCAAAACATACAGCGATGATTTTTCCGGGAAAGATTTAGGTAATATTAATGATTATAAAAAATGGAAAGATGAAATAAAAAAAGTTTGGAGTGAATGTTTAAGGGTTTTACAACCCGGCAGAAGATTGTTTATCAATATAATGAATTTGCCCCTCAAAGCAAATGGCAAAGATGTTTTTAAAACTCTAAATATTGTCGGGCATACGATAGATATGTGTGAAAATTTGGGATTTATTTTTAAGAGGGAAATTATCTGGCACAAAACCAATGGTGTTAGGGCACATTTTGGCACTTATCCCTATCCGGGAGGAATTTTAATAAATAATATGCACGAGCAGATTTTGGAATTTGAAAAACCTAACGGAAATGGTTCAAAATACGATCATCTTTCAAAAGAAATCAAAAAAGCCTCAAAAATAAGCAAGGATTTCTGGTTATCATTAAAAAATACAGATGTTTGGCTTATGAAGCCATATAAAAGCGGCTCAAGAGAACATTTGGCTCCATTTCCCGTTGAATTGCCGGCAAGGTTTATAAAAGCTTATTCCTACATAACGGAAACAGTTTTAGACCCATTTGGTGGAATGGGGACAACGGCAAAAGCAGCAATTCAAGAAAAACGAAATTCAATAATTTACGAAATCAATAAATCATTTTTGCCGTTAATAGAATCTAATATCAATGACGATCTATTTAACAAAGTAAAAAGAGAAATAATCTATCAAAAATAATATGGACGCAAAGACAATTTACGCACAATCTAGTGATATAAAATCGAGGACATATCTTGAGTATCGGAAAGATATGAAGAAAAAAGCCATTGCAGAACTGGAAATACTTGATTGGTTAAAATCTAAATTATTGATTTTATATCCGAAACAAAAAGTTGAAGTATCAAAATCCGGCGGTGATGCCTTTTTATGGTTTTTAAGAAAAGGCGGCGTAACCAGAGAGCCAGATTATAAGGCAAAGATTGATAATAAAGATTTTGATATTGAGTTCCAATATGCTGATAAAATAGGCCTGAATTATTTTGACTTCGCTGTTTCAAAGATTACCAAAAAGAATAGGAAAACTGGAAAAAGAGAACCACATCAAGATAGGAAAATTCTATACATTCTGAAAAATAATCATTCGTTCGCATTTTTTGATCCAGAATGGGTTTTAAAAAATGGGAAGATTGGATTTGTAGATGCGTGGAGAAAAGACGCTTATAGAGTGCCAAAAACCAAATTTCTAAAAGTGTTGGAAGTAGATTCTACCTTAAAATCAGTTGTTGAGATGATTGATATAAAAAATTATATTCTCAATTTCCAACACGACCTCATTGGCATAAATAAAGAAAAATTATCCTATTTATTACAACAAGTTATAGATGAACAAAAAATTGTAAAAATTATCCCAAACGATTTAGATAGTTTCTTTAAGGTTTGTTTTATTTTAGACAATCTAAACAAAGTTCCTCAAAACATAAATCTATGGTTAGTATATTTGTTAAGCTTTGTTTCTGATAAAAATACAACAGAAGATTTATTTAAAATAA
>JAFGUD010000292.1 GCA_016938685.1 Bacteroidales bacterium
AAATTCAGGTGTTTTTCAAACACCCAAATTTGAGTTGTTCTAAGTCGGGGTTAACTGAATTACAGCCCACATTCTAAAGCACATTCAGAAAAATTTCATTATTTTTATGAATAACTCAGGTTAATTTAAAACTCAAATATTTTGTTACAAGATTCGATTTCAAAAATAAAAACACATTGCAGACCATTTGTGTTTCAAAATATTATTCTTCGGCTTAATACAAAAAAGCACTCAAACCCAAACTTTTTTTATTTATTTTCCAGAACTATTCCCCTAATAATTTGAAATACAATGTAAATAATAAATTTCTCAACATTCCAAAAAAACATATTAGTTTACTTAAAGAACTTTAATTAGGCATTTTAAAAACCATTGACAGTTTTGTATAATTACAGTTCAGTGAATTTTACAGATTTTTTCCAAAAACTCCTCATCGTGAACTTTAAATAAATACATAAGACAATATTTTTATTCAAGTTTATTTTTCATTATTTTTCTCTCTAAATTTTTCTATAATATCTGCACTCACCCACATCACGTCCTCATTACCACTTACAACCCAGCGTGTAAAAAAAAGATACTTACCGTCCGGAGATACAGAAGGAAAACGTTCTTGTCGATCAGAGTTGACCTCTTCGCCCAAATTAACAGGATCTGTCCAGTTTCCCTCTGAATCGCGGAAACTAATGTAAATATCGCCCATATCGGTTTTTGGGCTGCGGCGATTGGATGAAAATAACAGATAACTTTCGTCGGGAGCAATAAAGGGTGTCCAGTTAAGCAAGCCATCTCCCATGTTTATGTTTGCAGGAAGTAGTTCAGGTTTTGAGTATTCGCCATTATTCAATTCCATTCGGTAAATACCAAAATCATTCATTGATCCCACACTTTCAGCATAGCCAAGAAAATAGAATGTGCCATCGCTTGTGACTGAATAATTATACGCATATTTTATTTCAGGAAAATGTTTAATAAGATCCATACACACTGGCCGACTCCATTGATCTCCTGTTTTTTCCACAAAATAAGGTCCGTTTTTTTCGCCATTCTCTTCACCAAATGGTAGAAAATAAAGACGATTTCCGTCAGGTGAAAATGCGGGGCCGCTAATATTTGGAGAGATTGTAGGTGCATTCCAGGTATTATTAAAACGCTGCATTGTTATTCCGAATATCTGGGTTTCTTTTCCACTTTGTCTATAGTTTGACTGCCAATACACTTCGTTGCCATCGGGCGAGAAGGTTGGCGAACCGTGCTCAATGGTTGTGTCGGTAGATACTATTCCGGGAGCAAAAACAACCGGTATTTCCCCGGGAGGAGTTTGACCAAGATAATCGCCTTTTAGATTGGCAAATTTTCGTGAAGAATATTCCTGCAAAGCTTTCTCTTTAAGCGGCTTAAGTATTTCCGCACTAACCCAATACACATCCATAACTGTATCAGCTTCGTGACGTCTAAAAAACAGATATTTTCCATCGGGAGAGAGAGACGGATTACTATGATGAGCTATTGTATTATTGACTTTAGCACCACAACTATTCATGTTGATTGGGGTAGTCCATATATTATCTCCTTCGTTGAAACTGATATAGAGAAGTCCATCGCGGCGGGCACGATATGAACCAAATATGAGGTACGATCCGTCGGGTGCGATGAAGGGACTATAATCAAAATACATTGAATTAATTGTTGGACCGAAGTTCTCAGCTTGCAACGATTGATCGGCTAAACGATTTATTCCCCAAATATCAATTCCGCCAAATCCTTCCGGACGCCTGGAAGAAATATAAATAACTCCATCGGCGGATTCAGTAATATTTCCCTCATAAGCATCTGAATTGATTGGTTCTGGAAGCTTTTTGGGGACATCCCATTTTTCAGAAGCGTGCTCAACCATCCAAATATCACCATCTTTATTGAAGTAGAGTTTTTTCCCATCTCCCGACAGAACAGGATCTCCAATATTCTGGTGTAAAGAAAATGGAGCTTCTGTCTGTTCTGACCATTTGTTGTTTGCAAATGTGCTTTGAAAAATCTTGTGCGAAACGTTTCTGTCCTTTATTTCAAGTACGCCAAAGTAACATTCTTTGCCATCGGGAGTGAAAACGATATTGGATTCTAGACGATTGGGCAAAGAAAAAATTCCGGGGGCAAAAATTACTGCAGAATCGCCAGGAGGGTTTTGCCCAAAATAAGCATCTTCAGTTTCATTTAAATTATTGCTCTCAAAAGGTTTGTTAATCCATATTTCGACAGGACAAGGAACAGACGCATAGCCATTCTTAGGGTCTAATTTTACATTTACAATAACAGCATCTATTTTTCCATCTTTATTCATATCACCTAGTGCTACTGCTGCGCTAGGTGAATTTCCCAAACTAAGCTTACTATCTGAGAAATGTCCTTTACCGTCATTATGCCAAACCCTGTTAGGTGCTCCATCGCCAAAAGGAACTTTACCATGGCAGATAAATAAATCAAAATTGCCATCACCATCAAAATCGGCGGTCTGTGCAGAACCTGTATTATCACCAAGTTTTTGTCCGCTATCTGTAAAATTTCCCTTTCCGTCATTAAAAAACATCATATTTCCGGCTTCACTATTACTGGCAAGAAACAAATCCAAGTCGCCATCATTATCAAAATCACATAAAATTGCATTTCGACTTACTGCATCAACAATATCATGGCTCCTTTCAGTAAATTTCTTTTCGGCACTACCAAACCAAATTTTGTTTGCAGAATGCTTCATTGCAGGAGGTGGTGTGTGTGGAATAGCCACATAGATATCGGTAAAACCATCATTATTAATGTCGCCGAAAGCATAACTTGCCTGTGCCCAACCTCCAAGGCTTTTTTCGGTATTCGTAAAGTTGCCTTTGCCATCGTTAATTAGAATTCTGTCGGTAGTTTGAGAACGACTGATTATGTCAATATCTCCATCGTTATCCACATCTGCTAATACAGACGAATACATTAAAATATCGGAGGAAAGCTTGATATTGAATTCGTAATGATTGTCCCCGTCATTAAGATAAATACTATCCTGGCAGACAACATCTACAAATCCATCACCATTGAGGTCTCCAAAACTTGCAAAAATACCAGAGCCAAAGCTGATATCTGATTCAGAAATTTCCCCATTCCCATTGTTTATCCATATTTTGCCACCCAAATATGCATCTAAATTACCATCCCCGTTTATATCTACCAGTTTGATATCCCAAGAATTATTAGCTTGTATGCTTTGCCCGTTTGTTATAAATGATACCTGAGCCTTAACAGTATTAGTTTGCAATGCAAGTATCACAATGCAAATACTTATAACTTTGGAAAATTTTACGGTTGATCTGTTATGTTTTTTTTTCATAATTACTTCATTATTTATTTCTGTAATTTTCAATAATATCAATACTCACCCAGTAAATATCCGTTTTTCCCATACCCGGATGTTTGTATGAGTTTATAAAATCATCTTTTATCTTTTGATAAGTCAGTTTTTCGTTAGCCTCTTCTTTTTTTATAAAATGGCTTGATGTAAAGAAAAAATATTTACCGTCAGGGTCAACCATAGGGCAAAATTCACCTCCTGTTTTATTAATTTCTTCTCCCATATTTTGCGGAATACTCCACTCTCCATCGTTATTGAATGTAATATATAAACCATTACCCTCCGGTCTGCCATAGGTTCTGAAAATCATAAAATCTTCATTTGGTGAAATATAAATATCTCCTTCCCAATATTTATTAATCGTATCATTTAATTTTACAGATGGTTCAAAACCACTACCATTTTTTTTTGCGAAATAAATATCCCTGTTATTTCCGCCACCTCTTCCCGATGAAAAGTATAAAGTTCCGTCTTTTGTTAAACCTGGATAAATATCGTCGCTGTCTGAATTTATATCCGAATCCAAATGTTCAGGATTAGCCCATTCCCCGTTGATTTTTTCGACACGCCAGATGTCCCAGTCTGTTTTGGGGTTTTGTAGGCTGTCGATTGGGCGTTTTGACACGAAATACAACCATTTTCCATCAGCAGTAATAAACGGGTCTGCTTCGGAATATATGCCCGAAAAACTCGCCACTTCCGGTGCTGACCATTTTGCCCCATCATATTTCATAAACATAATCACAAATTTTCTGTCAGGCATAATTACTGAAAAGAAGAACTCTGTATAGTCCGGCGAAAAACAAGCATTTATTTCAGACATTCCGGTAGATACAATATTGGGAGCAAATATTTCGGCAGTAAGTCCCGGTTCTTTTTGACCAATATACTTACCAGTTAATTCAGGGAATGTGGCTTCTTCTTTTTCCGTTTGCTCAACATTACAGCCCAGTGCAATGAAGACTAATAAAATTAAAATTTGATTTTTCATTTTTTAAAAACTAATTAGTTAATTGTATTTTCATACTATTGTTGTATTCAACTTGTTTCTCATGTTATGCAAAGTGTTTTATTCGGAATTCATATTCATTATTTCATCATATAAACTTTTTATATCTTCGTTATCATTATCAATATCTTTTGCCTTGGTTATTGCAACTTTGGCTGCCTCAATATTATTTTCTTCTTTATATGCGATAGCCAAAAAATAAAAACCTTCCGATGATTCAGGATTTATTTCTGTATTAGCTGTGAATATTTTTATTGCGTTGTCATTTTTATTCCCTAAAAACATTTTACCCATAACATTAATCATACTTGCCTTATCTTTATATAATGATTCATTCGATTTCATATCTTTTATCGAAAAATCAATCCCTTCTTTTAAAATCTTGTTTAACAATTGAGCAATAATGTTGTAATCAGCAGTATCTTTTTGAATTAATTCATTATCAGTTATTTCAAATTCTTTTGGATTATCAATTCCCAATTTTAATGTGGCATTAAAAAAATCATTAACACTTTCACACATAACTGTATAGCTTTCAGTTATGCTATTTATATTATCATTTTTACTGCATAATGCAAATTGATACCAATAAGAAATAAATCCGTTATGGTCTATTGCTGTCATCTTATACAAATATTTATTCTTGGCTGGAATAGAACTATAATACGGAAAAACTGAAAAATCTTTAAACTTATTTGCAATCATCAAGTATGGAACATTTGCTTTATCAAAACTAAACTCATCAATATTAATTAGGATAGGATAAAAAGCGTATTCATGACTGCCGTCTAAACTAGCTACAGCTTTCACTTCGGGAGTTCTCATCTGATAAATTATTGTCGCCATACTTCCAGTACTGAATCCGAATAATCCAATATTTGGAAAATTTAATTTCAAAGAATCACTTATGTATTTTACAATAAATTCCATATCTTGAACTTGTGCTAAGGTTGCTTTTCCTTGATCATATCGGTTTAATGATTCATATCCCGCAGAACCAACAGACACAACATAAAATCCGTTGCTTGCCAAATACTCACACATAATATGGTTTTGTACTGCAGATTTACTATTTGATGGAGCATATATAATCATAGGAAATTCATCAACAATTGGTTCTGCATTGAATATTGCTTTAACAGGGCTGTTTAGCACATCTTCTGTTGTTACTAGGGTATCAATTCCAAATAACTGTTTGGAGAATCCTAAGTAAGCATCAATGAAGTTGTAAGAAATAATGTCAATGTCTTGTTGTTTGGTATCAAAATATTCTCTGATTGCTATCAAATCAATATAATCTTTAAATGACATGCTTTTCAACTCAGAATTATTTTGAGATGGATACCAAAAATGAATTAACATGGGGCGATTAACTGTATCTTGACCAATAACATAATTTCTTGAATTATCTGTTGCCTTAAAATACTTAAAGCCAATATCATAACTTCCTTTACCATCAACCTGACAAAAACAAACCTTAAATACGAGAAGCAGCAAACAAATTGATTTTATTTTTTTTTTCATAATGTATTGAGATTAAATTTTATAATTTATTTTAAATATCAAAAACTTTAACTAATATTTTATAACCAGATTTAATTCTTTTCTGACTTCTTTTTCATAATCAGGGCTTTGTTCTTTATATCTTATAGTTTCATGATAACCAATAAAATGTTTGTGTAAAAATGTTGCTTTAATTTTTGCTTCTTGTTTTGAATATCCCATTTCCTGCAAGATTGTACATGCATATTCAATTCTTTTATAGTCAATTTCATCAACTATTGTTTGAATCTCTTTTTTCTTTCTAGCATATCTTTTCAAATAAAACACAAAATCAAAATAAGGGTCTTGTTTATAGATCAAAGCTATAAATGTTTTAAATTTTTCTAATCCTACTTGCAGACTATTAGTTAAGTCTATTATTCTTGTAGTTTCCTTATTTATATAAAACATTATCAACTCTTTAATAAAGTTTTCTTTGGTTTTGAAATACCAATAAAAACTTGATTTATTTACTTTCAGTTTTTTTGCCATTTTTTCAACAACAATTCCTGAATCTCCTTGTTCTGCAAAGAGTTCATAACCCAAATTAATCCATTCTTCTTTTTTTACTATTATTTTCGGCATTTTTATAGACGTTTACGTTTAAAAAAACAAACATACGAATTTGTTTTATTAAACGCAAGCGTTTAATAAAAATTTTTTACAAAAATCTTTTTTTACGAATTGTTTGGGATTGAGGATAAGGATAAAATCCTATTAGATAGCGCTATATCAGCGAAGAAATTGAGAGTTGTTAAATATTATCACCATGTAACAGAATATTCTCAGAAGTTTCAATACTTTTATAAGAACTTCAAATAATAAAAACTACACCGCACAGCAATTATCTTAAATTGGTCAAATGAATTTTAAAGGTTTTATTTTATTATTATTCAAGATACTTAAAACGAAATACAATCATATTAACACAAGAAATCAAATAACTAGCAATCCGCATATTTTAAGAATATCTACCGGTTTTGAGAACCAAAATAAGTCAAAATCCTCAAAATATTTTTCATAATCTGCTTTTAACATTGCGTAAGTGAGTTGAAAATCAGAACTAATTGATAATTTGTCTAAGATTTCTATAAGCCACTCACCTAATCTTTTGTCTAATGGAAACTGAAATTGCTCTGAATTGTCGTAAAATGTAAAATCCAATATTTCTTTCTTTTTATTTGAAGATTTTCTCACAAAAGGCAGATTTCCAATCCAAATAATTCTATTATTTGGTTTTGTTTCAACGTATTCTTCTGATTCTAAATATCTTAAAATCAAGTTTTCCTTAACTGTTGTATTTGGAATTTTAAAATCAAACCAATCTTGTAATGGATAGTCAAAACATGTTCCGTGCATGTAGTTAAAAATAGATTTTTTGAGGCCAAAACTAAATTTATTATGATTTATGCCTGTTTTATCTTTAAATTGAACATCGTTATTTGCAAAAGATGCGTTTTTAAATTCCGGTGTAATATTGTATAAATCAGGATTTTGTCCTACATGACTATGAACAGTTAATGCAAACTGATGCCAAAAACCCGACTGAATTATTCCTAATTCAAACATTTGTCTAACCATTTCCAAACTGTCAACTGTTTCTTGCTGTGTTTGAGTCGGAAAACCATACATTAAATAAGCATGAACCAAAATTCCAGCTTCGGTAAAATTACTTGTAAC
Organism: Bacteroidales bacterium; assembly: GCA_016938685.1. GTDB lineage: Bacteria > Bacteroidota > Bacteroidia > Bacteroidales > JAFGUD01 > JAFGUD01. The sequence goes on from JAFGUD010000292.1 coordinate 7,623, forward strand.
TTGCGCAACTTGCTCAACAGTAACACCTTTGTTTATAAGGCTTAACAATCTGTCAGAAGCAACTTCAAGTCCGCCTGAAACAGCAATACAACCTGATTTTTTCAGCAAAATGCAAATATCAAGTGTGAAACTTTTTTCAAAACGAACATTTGTCCACCAAGTAATTGATAATTTGCGTTTTAGCAATTCAATAGCAACAGCTTTCATAAGTGCAGGTGGAGCTGCTTCGTCAACAAAATGAAATCCTTTTTCGCCTGTTTGGTCTATTATTTTTTCTATTTTATCTACAATTTCTACTGCTGTTGTTGCATCATATCTTTTTATATAATCCAAAGAAATATCGCAAAAAGTACACTTTGCCCAGTAACAACCATGAGCCATTGTTAGTTTATTCCATTTTCCGTCGCTCCACAAACTGTGCATCGGATTAGCAATTTCAATAACAGACAAATATTTATCTAACTGAAAATCAGAATAATCTGGTATGCCAACTTCTTTTTGTAAATAATCTTTTTTTTCTGATGAATTTATATAAACTACTTTGTCATTTTCCAGAATAAATGTTCTTTTTAGATTTTTGCCCTTATTTTCTGTTAAAATTTCATTAAAAATCAATTCCAAAGGCAATTCGCCATCGTCTAATGTTATATAATCGAAAAACTCAAAAACTCGTATGTCTGAAAGGCTTCTAAATTCAGTATTTGCAAAGCCACCGCCCATTACAATTTTAATATTGGGATATTTATTTTTTATAAATTGTGCCCCTCTAAATGCGCTATATAAATTACCGGGGAAAGGCACTGAAAAACCAACTAATTTGGGTTGAAATTCAGAAATTTTCTCATTTAATATTTTCAAACATATAGTATCTATATAAGATGGTTTTTGCTTTAAAATGGAATATAATTCGTCAAAATAATTAGCACTTAACGCAAGTTTTTCGGCATAACGACTAAAACCAAAATTTCTGTCAACACATTCTACAATAAAATCGGATAAATCTTCGATAAATAAAGTTGCTAAATGTTTAGCTTTGTCTTGCAAACCCATGTTTCCAAAAGCTGAATCTAAATATTCAAGTTGCTGAAAACGAGAAGCTTGCGGCAGAAAATTATATGAACAAATCTGACGAGCGAAAGTTTGATTTTTGCCTTGTAGAAATGCAATAATATTGTCAATTAAAAATAAATATTCATTTCTAAGTCCATAAATTTTAAAAGAATTGTCAGATTTTATTCTATTATTTTTAAAAGCAAAATCGAATAAATAACCAAGTTTTTCTTTGGTAAAAAGTTCATTTATTACTTCAATTCCCAAATCAATCTGAAAAGAAGAAATGTTTTTAGTGTTCAAAAACCCTTTCAAATATGCAGTTGCCGGATAAGGGTTATTTAATTGTGTAAAAGGAGGAATTACTAGTAATATTTCTTTCATCTGTTTATTTTTTATTTTTTCATTATTGTCAGATGTTACTCCACGAAAAAATAATCATTTCCTTATGTGTAAATAATTATTTTTACATGTTCGTTTAATCTATTAAAAAATAATTTAAATCGTCTTCTGTCGCGATTTTTTTTAGGAAAAATTGAAGGTAATTTTTATAATGCGTTAAATGAGAGTTTCATTTTTTTTCGAGATGCGAAACATCATTTAATAAAACAACTTTATTTTGCAAATTATCTAATATTTCAAAAATTGAAATACTTGTATTTTTAATGTTTTGAACGGCAAAAACTTGTGATTTGTCAACTCCCGTCAAAACAGAAATAAAAGCTTTTATTGTTCCGCCATGAGAAACACAAAGAACTGTTTTATTTTGATGTTTTTCAGCAATATAATGCAAAAATTTTTCAATTCTTTCGTATAAATCTTCTGTGCTTTCGCCTCCTTCAGGTGGAATATAAATTCCCTTGAATTCGTTTTGCCAATTAAGCTCTTCTTTGGTTTTTCCCTGATTAACACCCATATTAAGTTCTCTCAATTCTTCGGTATATTCAGCTTGCAATTTTGGTAAAATTTTTAAGACTTCTGCTGCTGTTTCAACTGCTCTATACAAATCACTTGAATAAAGAATATCTATTTTTTCTTTACTTAAACGCAAAGCGGCTTTTTGAGCTTGTAAAATTCCATTTTCGTTTAACTTACCGGGCAAATGCCCTTGAATTATTCCTTTTGTGTTATCTATTGTTTCGCCGTGGCGTAATAAAATCAACCTCATGTTTAATTAATAAATTTAGCACATTAAGACATTTCAAGTTAAAACACAAAATAAAGTTAACTCACTAACAATTAGCATTCTAGCGAACTATAAAATAATAAAGCATCCTCAACTTAGAGATGGTTTTAACGAGTTAGATAATTTATGTATCGTTTTGGTTATCAATGACAACCAACTTTGTACTACTCCGAAGAATGAGGAGTCTTTAACTAGTTAAAAACCTTTCGCAGTGTAGACTCCTCCTTTCGTCGGAGTGACAGACTAGATAAAGTATTAAAGAATTTAAACTCTTATTTCTGTCAGAATACTTTTAAGCAAAATTATTTTTGCTTTGCGTTCGCATTGACTAGGTCATTTTATTTGTAAATACAATAATTTTGATAAAACTTGAATTGTTTTAATATGCAATTAATAAATAATGATTAATAGCTAATAATTGGTATAAAATTATTCCATTTTTTATAAAGAATAGATTAATGCTTTACTCAGCCGAAAAAGGTAATTAAATTATGTTTATTTATTTTGAAAACATATTAGCAATACAACAATATAATCTAATTCGTTTTTTGTTAATTCCAAATTAGAACCAATAACCGTAAAAAATATGCATAAAAAACATTAACCATTACTTATTAATCATTAACTCCAAAAGTTTTAGATTGTGTTCATTATTTGATTTTGCATTTGGCTCATACATTTCATCTATTAAATTTCGGTAATTTTCAGTGATTTTGTATCTAACCATTTTCATTGTAGAATTTATCATTTTATTTTCCTCCGTAAACTGCTCTGGTGCAATTCTAAACAATGATGGAATCCATTTATTTTGGAATTTTCCGGCATATTGAGGCACATTTACAATATTCTGAATCGAAATATTTATTGCCTTGTATAAATCTTCCGGATTTTTTATTCCATTTTTTGCAACATATTTTTTAACAAAGGTGCTATCAAGCGTTACAATTGCAGTTGTATATTTAGAGTGGTCGTTGTAGAGCATTATTTGTTCTACGAAACTAGAAGTATTTGCAATTCCTTCCTCAATTTCTTCGGGAGAATATTTTTCTCCGTCTTCGGAAATCAGCAAAGCCTTTTCTCTTCCTGTAACCATCAAAAATCCATCTTCATCAATATAGCCCAAATCGCCTGAAAAAAGACCACCTTCGCGTAAAACTTCTGCGGTTGCTTCGGGATTTTTATAATAACCTTTCATCACACTATCAGCACGAATAAAAATCTCACCTTTTTGACCTTTTGGGACTTCTTTTTTTTCGTTCATAATTTTAAGTTCGATATTGCTTAAAATATTTCCCGAAGTTCCAAGTTTGTGTTTACCTGAGTGATTTGCAGAAATAACAGGAGTTGCTTCTGTTAAACCATAACCCTGAAAAATTGGCATTCCGATAGAATAGAAAAATTCTTGTTGTTTAATATCCAAAAGAGCGCCACCACCAACACAAAACAGTAATTCACCTCCAAAAGTTTCACGAATTTTGCTAAAAACAAGTTTGTCGGCAAGTTTATAAATAGGTGTTTTTAGAGGATTTGAATTCTTATTAAAACCGTTTCCATTAAGTTCAATTCCGGCATTTAAACCTTTGTTAAATAGCCATTTGGCAAAACCACCTTTTTTGTCGATAGCATCAATAATATTTTTCATAAATTTACCCGAAAGCGCAGGAACAGTTAGCATTAAATTCGGCTTAACTTCTTTAATATTGATAGGAATATTTTTCAAAGCTGCAACACCACCACCACGTGTATCAAGGAAATAAAGACACATTGGAACTTGCAAGCCTACAAAACTACCGGCTGTATGAGCAAAAGAATGGTCTAATGGTAAAATTATAAACAATCTGCTATTTGGTGGCACATCAAACAATTTCCGTGAGGCTGTGCTATTTGCATAATAATTTAGATGAGTAAGCATAATTCCTTTCGGATTGCCTGTTGTACCTGATGTGTATGAAATATTAACGACATCATTTTCGGCTATTTCATCGTATAATAATTGTAATTTTGGCTTGTACTTATCAATTTCAGGTTTAACGTCTTCAACAATCTGATCGTAAGTTAATAAATGAACACCTGCATCAAAATTTTCATATTTATCTTCGATTGTTTTTACAAAACCCATATCATTGTCGAGATAAATAAGCTTAAAATGTTTTTGTTTAATTTCATGAATAACCGGAACAATTTTTTCCAAATTATTATGAGAAACTAAAATAGCTTTTGATTCAGAGTGATTTATGCGAAAAAGTAATTCTTCAGGCGTAAGTTTTATTGAAAGCGGAACCGCAACGCAACGCGCTTTAACAATTCCAAATTCACCAACAACCCATTTTGTTCTTCCTTCAGATAAAATTGATATTTTATCGTCTGTTTTAAATCCTTTTTTTAATAATCCGGCAGCAAAAATATCCGAACATTCGTCTGCCTGTTTTACAGAAATTGTTTGCCAACCCTGATCTGTTTTTTCTCCCAAATAAGGAGAATCAGCAAATTCATTAACTGCATTTTTTAATATATCAATTATTGTTCTTTTCATAATTCAATGCTTCATAGCACAGTGGCTTTTTAATAATTTGCCAAATATAAAAAAGAATATCGAAAATTTAATATCAGAGGATTAATTTAGACGACATCAACAGCGTCCTAAATATTTTTACAACTAATTGTATTTATAAAACTTAATGTATAATACATCCCCCAACCCCCTTTTTTAAGGGGGAGCTTTAACAGTTTTAAAATAAGACACTTACGAGACTTAATTTATTTTGGACGCTATTTCTTTACATAAATTGATTCATCATGAATGATAAAGCAAGAAACAACTAATCTGTAATAAATTCTGAGATAATTTCAATTGTTTGGTTAGCTTCTTCAGACGGAAAAACAATCCAATCGTGCATCATTCCTTCTCCGACAACATAATCAATTTGAGTTCCTGTTGAGCTTTCGGAAATGTCTATGAGTTTTTTGCAGTCGGGATAAAAAACTTCATTTGTGCCAAAAAAAAGCAAAATATTACCCAAATTATTCATTTCGCCGAAAATAGGAGAAATAAGATGATTTTTTGGGTTTTCACCACCAGAGTATATATTTCCGGCGTAAATCAGTCCATCTACAGGTAAAATAACATCTTTGTCAATATAATTCTGAATAAGTTCATTGCTCATTGTTACGTCAAGCCAAGGAGATAACAAAACGGTTTTTACAGGAAAAGGTTTAATATTTTCGTCTCTCAAAACTTGTAACAACGCAAGTGCCAAACCACCTCCTGCAGAATCACCGAATAATATAAATTCGCCATCGGGATAATTTTCAGTAATTTGCTTATAAGCTGCCAAAACAACTTCGTGAGTTTTTTTAAATGTGTTTTCAGGTGCTTTTGGATAGTCGATAAAACTGACTTTAAAGCCATATTTCAGAGCAAAAGTTTCGATAATTTTCCTGTGAGCTTTTGAGGCTTCAATTATATACGCACCTCCGTGAAAAAAAATAATATGCTTGTTTGATGAAGAATCAGATTTTACCGTAATAACTTTAAATCCATCAATTTCAAAACTTTCAACATTCAATTTCTTGTCAAATTTATTTACAGAAAAATGTTTTGTGTTTCTTTTGGGATTTTTGAAAAGTTTATAAGTTATTTTTTTGAAGTTAATTATTTTCAATGCTTTTTGAACAGAAATTGACTTTTTGCCAGCTTGAATTATGTCATGGTTTTCGTTCATAAATATGCTATTTTGGGTTGAAAAAGCTGAGACCATTAATATTAATATAACAACAACTATTTTTTTCATTTTTCAATCGGTGAATACTATTCTCAATATGTAAATCTTTCAATCGGAGAATGTGTAAATATTACTTCAATTTGTAAATATTTTATTCGGAGAATATGTAAATAATCAACACATTATCAAATCATCAAATTATTCTTTCGGATTTTCGACATAAATATCTTCCTGAAAAAGCCATTTACCTTTTTTAAACTTAACGGCATCGTGAGTAAAATCTGGTCCGTAAAACTCATATATACCTTCATATTTAGGCGATTCAGGTGCAAGATGATCCCAAATTATCATTTTTTCTCGTTCATCCCATCTTAAAGTCATTGAAGCCTGATTTGTATATTCAAAAATAACTCGTTTACTTTTTTCTCCGGCAATCTCAAAAGCAGCACCAAACTTAACTTTACCATTCCTTATTGTTAAAACATCAATTATCTTTTTGTTGGTAATAAAACTATTTCCGTCCCAACCCAACAAGGTATATAATTTTTCTTTTTTGTATTTTGTAGTTACAATTTGATAATACAAACAACCATACCATTTTTCAGGTAATAAATCCTGCATTTCAGGTTTATTAATTTCGGCAGATTTATCCAAAAGTTTCACAAAATGAAATTCATTTTCTTTTCCTGTCAAATATTGAACATATCCATAATAAAAATATTCGCCTGTTTTAAAAAAAATATTCCAAGTAATAATCTTAACTTTTCCATCGTCAGAAGTTAAAATTGAAGAGTATTCTTTAAGCGGAGCTAATGAATCATTAAAGGAATTTGGATTCGATAAAAGAACAGAATATAATGAATCAACCTTAAAAGCTATAATTTTAACACCCGGATCCGATTTTGTGTTCTTCATGTTGACAAATTGTTCAACAACATCAATTATCTGATTATCAAGAACTTGATTGCTTTGCGCAAAAACAAATTGGTTTGAAATTATAAAAAATACAAAAAAAAGTTTTAGAAATATTTTATTGTTTAACATATTGTTTATTTTTGGGGTTTTTAAAAATAACTCTAACTTTAAATTTTAATTATTACAAAATTAAAAAATTATTTTTTAAAGTAGATAAAGATTTAATTTTTGAACTTATTCAGACTTCTAACTGAAAAATTAGGAACAAATTAAAAATTAAAATAATGACAGACAAACTTATTAAATCAATGCGAGAAAGTGCAGCTATGAGATGGCTGGTACTAACAATTGTTGCCGTTTCGATGCTAACATTGTATTTATTTCAAGAGATTATTTCTCCTTTAAAACCAATGCTAGAAAAAGCTTATGGATGGTCGAGTTCTGATTTTGGTTTAGTTACAGGAGCTTATGGTTGGCTTAATGTATTTTTACTAATGTTAGTATTAGTTGGCATTTTACTTGATAAAATCGGAGTTAGAATTTCTGCTATTTTTGCAATGTTTATTGCCTTTTCGGGAGCTTTAATTAAGTGGTACGCATTTAAATACATCGATCCTTCTTTGGAATTGGGAATATTTGGTTTGAAAACTCAAGTAGCAATTGCCGGACTTGGTTTCTCTATTTTTGGAGTTGGTACTGAGTATGCAGGAATCACCGTTTCCAAAATTATTGTAAAATGGTTTAAAGGGAAAGAAATGGCTCTAGCAATGGGTATGGAAATGGCTTTTGCTCGTCTTGGTTCGTTCCTTGCATTGTTATTTGCTCCTATCATTGTTGCTAAACTTTCTATTCCAGGCAACGTTCTCTTGGGTACAGGTTTATTACTATTCGGAATGTTATTATTTATTATTTACTTTTTCTTTGATGTAAAAATTGATAAACAAGAAGGTTACAGCAAAGCAACTCTAACAGATGACGAAAAATTCCAACTTTCTGACATTAAATTAATAATAACAAACAAAGGTTTCTGGTATATTGCTTTATTATGTGTTTTATTCTATTCAGCAGTGTTTCCTTTCTATAAATTCGGACCGGATTTAATGGTAAACAAATTTGGAATTGCAGAATCAAAAGCTGGACAAATTCCAAGCTTAATTCCTTTATTTACAATACTATTAACACCTGTTTTCGGATTTTTTTACGACAAAAAAGGAAAAGGAGCAAGCATTATGTATTTAGGAGCAGCTTTAATTATTATTGCTCACTTAATTCTATGGGTACCTACATTTAACACTATTGGATTTGCTCTTGTAGCTATTGCGTTTTTAGGTATAGCTTTTTCTCTTGTTCCTTCAGCAATGTGGGCATCTGTGCCAAAAATTATTCCTGAAAAACAACTTGGTACTGCTTTCGCTCTTATTTTCTGGATTCAAAACTGGGGATTAATGGGGATTCCAACATTATTAGGGAAGGTATTAGACAAAACAAATCCGGAAACCGTTCAAAAAATAGATGAAGCGAGAAAAGAATTTGCCGCAATGGGTTTGACAAACGAACAAATTGCAGATAAAATGGCTGAATTTAAAATTGCTGAGAATATTTCATGGGATTATTCTAAAACTTGGCTAATTTTCATTGTTTTGACTATTTTATCATTGTTACTTGCTTTCTTGCTTAAACGCGAAGACAGAATTAAAGGTTACGGTCTTGAAAAACCAAATATTGTTCAAAAAACTGAAGAAAAACCTGAATAGTTTAGTCGAAAAAATTGAATAAATATAAAAAGCCCGACATTGTGCGGGCTTTTTTATTATATTTGCATAAAATCAAACTGTAGTATATAAACTAGTATATTTCTTTATGTTTTGGTTTAATTTTTGCGAATAATACAACGATGATAGAAAAGGAAAAAATATTCGGCTTATACACAGCTACTGAAAAAGACGAATCCGAGTTTTCAAACAATTTTGAACTTAAAATCTTTCAACAAAATGAAGATATTAAATTTGAATTTATTATGAAAACTTTGGGTAATTTTGGTGTTGTGGGCAAAAGCTGGTTTGGAAAAGGAATTTTCCGTTCTGATCATCTTGCATTAATAATCGAAAAGGAATGCGATTGGACTTTTATCAAAGAAGATGACGAAACAATTGAATACACAAGAGATAAAAATCAAATTCTACCTATAGAAATCTATACCGACGAAGCCCGAGTTATTGTTTATCACATTGATATTGACCGCTATATACTGTTGAATAAAGTTAAGAAAGAAAATGAAGAAATGAAGAAATGAATGAATGAATGCTTGAATGCTTGGATGCCTAAATTTTAAATAATTGAATAATTCTATCATTCTTGATTTTTATATTTTATCATTCTATTACTCAATCATTCTATTATTTTGTTATTCAATTATTCAATCATTCAATTATTCTATTATTCAATTATTCTATTATTCAATCATTTTATTTTTCTTAATTTCTCAAAAACAATTCCTGACTCCAAAACAATTTCATCAATAATTTCTTTTGCGCTTTTTATTTCATTTATTAAACCGGAAATTTGACCAATTTCTAGTTCGCCTTCGGATAATTTGCCTTCAAACATTCCTAGTTTTGCTCTTCCTTTTCCTAATAATTCATTTAATTCTTCAACATCTGCACCTTTGTCCTCAATTTCTTTTACTCTTCTATAAAAATCATTTTTAATAAGTCTCACCGGAATAAGCTTTTTAAACGCAACCATTGTTTCACCGTCTTTTGTTGACAATATAGCATTTTTAAAATTTTCGTGAGCTGACGACTCAACCGAAGCTGCAAATCGGCTTCCAATTTGAACTCCTTCGGCTCCCAAAGCTAATGCTGCAACTAAACCGGCTCCGGTTGCAATTCCTCCGGCTGCAATAACCGGAATATCAACAGCGCTACAAACCTGTGGAATAAGAGTCATTGTTGTGTTTTCCTCAAATCCGTTGTGTCCTCCGGCTTCGTAGCCCTCTGCAACAATTGCATCAACTCCGGCTTCTACACATTTTTGAGCAAATTTTACGTTTGCAACAACATGCACAACTTTTAATCCTTTTTCTTTTAAATATGACGTGTATTTTTTAGGATTTCCTGCTGATGTAAACACTATTTTTACTCCTTCTTCAAGTATTATTTTAATGTGTTCATTAATTTGAGGATAAATAAGTGGTAAATTGACACCAAAAGGTTTATTTGTGGCATTTTTACATTTCTGTATATGTTGTCTTAGGATTTCGGGATACATTGAACCTGCGCCAATTAAACCAAGTCCCGCTGAGTTGCTAACGGCTGAAGCTAACTCCCAACCGCTGCACCAAATCATTCCACCCTGAATAATTGGATATTTTATTCCGAAAAGTTCGGTTATTTTTGTTTTCATATTTCGAGTTATCGAGTTGTCGGGTTATCGGGTTATCGAGTTATCGAGTTATCGAGTTATTAAAAAAACTCAAAGTAATTAATTATCGTACAACTCGAGACACAATTTAATGTTTTGGATTTATTTTTTGCATTAAATAGACATCTTCAAATTCATTTCCATTAAAAATCCAGTCTTTTTGAAGACCAATTTCAATAAATCCAGCTTTTTTGAAAAGTTTTAAACTTGGCTCATTACTTACGGAAATTATACAATGAAGTTGATGAACGTTCAAGTGAATAAAAGAATAATTACATAATACATTTAAAGTATCAAGAGCATGTCCATTTGAGCGAAAATCTTTGTGAATCATTATTCCAACTCCGGCACGACTATTAAACGGGTCGAAATCAAACAAATCAACCATTCCTATTGTTTTTGTTCTTTCCCCTAATAAATCAACCATAAGTCTAAGTTGCTTTGTCTCAAAAATATCCATTGCTTCATTTTCAATGTAACTTTTTATCATGTTCATTGAAAAAGGTTTAAGAGTATTGCTTACTTTCCACAGTTCATAATCGTTTTCCCATTTGAAAAGTAATTCTGCATCTTCGGGTTCAAGTGCTCTTAATTTTATGTGATTTCCTTCCAGCATATTATTCCAGACTTTGCTTTTGCATCATTTGTTGTTGTTGAAAATGTTTTTCATTCGGTTCTTGTGTAGATGATTTTCTTATCATGCTAATATCTATAAATATCTTGCTTAGCTCATCAACACTAAGTATGTAATTTGAAGAATTATATGAATTTTCAAAAGATAATTTTAACATTTCTAAGTCAGTAATAATACTTTGAATTCTATTACTTAAATCAAAAGATTCGGCATCTAATAAAATTGAATTAAAAAACTCAATTAGGTTTCCAATCACATTTTTTTGATTAGAAAGTTGCTTGTATAATTTTTCTGTAACATCAGGATTTTGTATTAATGTATTGGTAAGTAAAAATACACTTTCTATCCAACCTCCGTAGACAATAAAAGGTAATTGATCATAAGCTTTACTTTCAGAAAGTTGAGAACAAGTATTTTGAATATTTCTGTTTATAATGATTGATAATGTATCGAAATTGTCAGGATTTAAAAATAAATCAGCATCATTTTCAGAAAAAGCATCGCTTATACCCAAATCATAAGAAATATCAACAACTACTTTGTAATAATTGTTAACATAATTCGCATTTTGAAAAGAATTAGTATAAACTAAATCAGCAGTAAAAATCCCTAAGACTATTGACTTTGAAAAGGTTGTCTGATATTCATTATTGCTAGCCGTGCTAAACAAAACACTAAAATCAGGATTGATATTCTTTGAATTAAAATTAAATTTAGATGGTTCAGGAATTTTATATTCTTCAAAAACTTGACATCTATAATTATCTTCAATTTTTTTTAAAGCTTTAATTTCCTGAACTTCTAGCACGCTGTCAATTAATATATTATCAACAATTTCAGAATCAGGTGTGTTATCAATAATCTTCAATGAATTGTTAGACTCATTTACATTTGTTTGGTTATTCTTACAACCTATTAAAAGAACAACAAAAGAAATAATAATTAGTATATTTTTACTCATGTTTCTATAATTAATTTGCGATTTTTAGAGTGAAATAAAAAGAAGTGCCTTTTTGGTGTTCACTTTCTACCCAAATTTTTCCATTATTCTTTTTTACAAATTCGCTACATAGTTTTAGCCCCAAACCACTACCCTTTTCATTATTAGTTCCATAAGTAGAAAAATAAGTAGACTCGTCAAAAATACGACTTAAATTATCTTCAGGTATGCCAACGCCAAAATCTTGTATTCTAACAACAACAAATTCAGTATCAGGTTCATAAGACACCTCTATTGTTTCATTTTCATGCGAAAACTTAATAGCATTTGAAATAATATTTCTTAAAATAGCCTTAATCATATTTTCATCCCCGACAACATTTGTGTTATTTTCAGGGAAAATAGTTTGAATAGTAATACCTTTCGATTTAGCTATTTCATCGGCAAATTTAACAGTTGTTTGTATTAGATTTGATAAATTATAAATATCAGGTTGAAATTCCAATAAATTTTGCTGCGATTTTGCCCAACTCAACAGATTTTCTAATAACTCATAAGTTTGAGTAGATGATTCCCTAAGTGATGTGATAATTTCGATCAACTCATTCATATCAAATTCACTAGGATTCTCAGCAATAAACTCAATCATCGATTTCAAATTACCAATTGGTCCCCTTAAATCATGAGAAATAATAGAAAACATTTTGTCCTTTGTTGCGTTGCTCGCTTGTAGTTTAGTTGCAATTCGTTTTAAATTATCCTCTTGTCTTTTAAAAAGAGTCATATCTCTGATTGTCAGCAGATAATAGTTGTCTTTATCATAAACAAGTTTAGAAACTGAAATTTGAACATATATTTTCTTTCTGCTTTTTGTAAATGCAAACGACTCTAAGAGTTCAACCTTTTCTTCGTATTCTTGCAAGTTAATTTTTCTGTTCTCAGGCGGAAGTAACTCCCTGAAATCCATTGCAATAAGTTGATCATTAGAATACTGAAAAAGCTCAGATGCTTTGGGATTTGCATCTGCAATTTTCATGTCTATATTTTGAATAATAATAGCATCTTTTGAACTGTTAAAAAGTCCTCTAAATCGGCTTTCACTTTCAATAAGGGCATTTTCACTAAGCTTTCTTTCTGTCACATCTCGTACTATCATAAAAACCCCGGAAATTCTTTCATTTATATCTCTTAATACATCACCATTACATTCAAGATAAATATCGTCTCCGTCAGAATTTTTAGCGACATACTCAGTTACTCCGCAATAATCACCATAAAGAATGTTTTTAATATCTACAATAATTTTATTTCGATACAAAGGAGTAACAAAATCAAAAAGTTTGTATCCTATAAATTGATCAATTGTTTTATCTCCAAAAAGCTCCACAAATGCCGGAGAAACATAAGTTATTGTTCCTTCATAATCCGTAATAACCACTCCATCGGGAGAAGTTTCAATAAGAGCTTCAAATTTAACTGTTGTTGCGTGAAGCTTTTCCTTCATTTTGCTTATTTCAGTTAAATCTCTGACAGAAACAATTTTAGACTTAATTCCTTTAAAAATTATAGGCTTTGATAAAAGCTCTGTATTGTATAGATTTCCGTCTTTCTTTTTCATTTCTAATTGATAATAAACAGTACGCTTCATATCAAGCTTTTGACGGACTATTTCTTGCGATTTTTTTGGGAGTATCATAAATAAATTTTCGCCCACCACATCATTTCTCTGAAAACCCGATATTTCGCAGAATTTATCATTAACCTCCAAAATTAAATCTCCATCGTGAATGATTACTCCTTCTAATGTTACTTCGGTAAGTTGTTTTAAACGTTGTTCGCTGTTTTTGCGCAACATGTACATTCTTAAAAGTATAAAAACAATAATGATTAAAAGAACGCCAAAAAAGGCAAGAATATATATTACCAACCTTTGTTGTTGGTTTTTCAAAACTTGATACTCTTTTTGATTGTAAAGAATTTGTTGATCCTGCAACTTTATTTGCATTACGTAATTGCTATATAATAATTCAGCTTCGTTATTAGTTTTTGCAGAAAAAAGAAAATCACGTAGTTCAGAATATTTTTTATAACTATGTAAAGCCAAGTCAATTTGTTGATTATTAGAATATATTAAAGAAAGTGTATAATAAGCTTCCTGTTGCTGAAGCAATAGATTTAGATTTTTACTTATTTTAAGAGCTTCCTGACAATATTTTATAGCAGTATCGTTACTATTTTGCAATAATGATAACTTAGACAAATCAAGATAAACGTCGTTTAAAGCCATCAAATTGTTTTGATCATTAAAATCTAAAAGGGCAGAATTATACATATTTTGAGCTGCAGAATAAAAGCCCATTTTAACATAAACATCTGCTAAACAATCAAGATATTTTGCATCTAAATTAGTGCCTTTTGATAAAGACAAACTCTTCTTAAGATACGTCGTTGCCTTTAAATAATCCTTATTTTCAATATAAATTTTAGAAAAGTAATAAAAAGTTTCTGCTTTCAAAAGACTGTTGTTTGAGGAACTACTGAGAGCCAATGCGTTATTTATGCTTAACAAAGCTGAGTCAAGATTATTTTCAATTGAATAAATATAACTCAACACAAAATACACATTGATTTTACCAATTGTGTCTGTTGTTTTTTCAAAAATTGATTTAGCCTGAAATAAATATTTTTTAGAATAACCGGCTTTAAATCCAACTTTAATCAATGTTTTAGCTAATTTTATTAAGACATTGCCGTATAGATTTGTGTTACTTTGATTATCAATCAGTTTAAGGACTTCAAAATATATATCAACTGCTTGATAATAATCCATTTTGATGAAATAAATATCACCTTTAAGAGATAAAAATTCTGCTTCTTTTAATAAATCACCTGCTCTATTCGAACAAAAAATTGCTTCATCAATATATTTTATTGCAGAGTCAGGATTTAGATTTTCATAGATTTCTATAATCTCGGTTGCAATTTTGTAACAAGAAGTATCATTAGCAGATTGAGCAATTTTTAGCTGAGATTTTAAGCTATCTAAATTTTGCCCAAAACTAAAAACAGGCAGTAAAATAAATATTATTCTAATAAATATTTTCATGTAATATAGGTGATCAAATAAACAGTCATTTTTACAAAAAATATTATTAAGAAAAAACCGGCGTTATTATACTTTTTTATATTTTTTAAACCAACTTTTTACTTTTATTTTAATAACTCCCCAAAAAGCTTCGTTAAATATACCTCCACTCATTTTTGATTTTCCTTCTTTTCTCTCTGTGAATATTATAGGTACTTCAACAATTTTAAAGCCATATTTCCAAGCTCTAAATTTCATTTCAATTTGAAAAGCATAACCTTTGAATCTAATAGTGTCAACGTCAATTGTTTCCAGAACTTTTCTTCTATAACATTTAAAACCGGCAGTTGTATCTTTAATTTTCATTCCGGTAACTATTCGGACATACTTTGAAGCATAATAAGACATTAAAATTCTTCCCATAGGCCAATTTACAACAGCGACACCATCAATATAACGTGAACCAATAGCCAAATCAGCACCATTTAAACATGCATTTTGCAAATGAACTAAATCTTCGGGATTGTGAGAAAAATCTGCATCCATTTCGCAAATATACTCATAATTATGCTCTATTGCCCAGTGAAAACCTTTAATATATGCAGTACCTAAACCAAGTTTTCCTTGTCTTTCTACCAAATGTAAACGATCAGGAAACTCATTTTGAAGTGTTTTCACAATATTTGCTGTTCCGTCGGGCGAACCGTCATCAATAATCAGCACATTAAAATCTTTTTCAAGTTGAAAAACCGCCCTGATTATTTTTTCAATATTCTCTTTCTCGTTGTAAGTCGGAATGATTACTAAACTATCTGACATATACGGTTAATTAAAATTTTATGTTTGTAAAATTACGCTTTTTTCTTATAAAATAATCAAAAACAATACTTTTTTTGTATATCTGTGAGTGTGATTTATTGTTAAACTGCAATAAATCAACTCTTTTAGCCTTAAAATTTTGCTTCATCGAATAAAATTTACGATGAGCTTTTAAGACTGTAACAAAATAGGAAAATTGAAACTTAGCCAGATAAACCATTGCTGATAAGCCATCAAGAATCATTCTTTGAAACAATATTTTAGATGTTTTCTTTTGGGGTAGATTTTTATACAACAAAAGCAGATTATTTCTGTAATTTAAGAACAATTTATTAGAACTTTTTTTAGGTAAAGTTCCTCCTCCAACATGATAAACAGTTGATTGATAATTATAAACAATTCTTCTGTTTTTATTTTTCAAACGCCAGCACAAATCAATTTCTTCCATGTGTGCAAAAAAATCCTCATCAAACAAATTCTCTAAAAAATCTTGGGATCGAATAAATAAACACGCTCCGGTAGCCCAAAAAATATCAATAATATCGTTGTATTGTCCGTTATCTTCTTCAAATTGGTCTAAAATTCTGCCTCTACAAAACGGATAACCAAATTTATCAATAAAACCACCGGCTGCTCCGGCATATTCAAACTGTTTTTTATTATGAAAAGCTAATATTTTGGGTTGAACTGCGGCAACATCATCATTTTCTTCTATATAATCAATAATGGGGTCAATCCAGTTTTTTGTTACCTCAACATCTGAATTTAAAAGCACAAAATATTCAGCGTTTATTTGTTGTAATGCTTTATTGTACCCTCCTGCAAAACCGTAATTTTTGTAAAGAATTATTTGCTTTATTTGAGGATATTTACCAGTAAGAAAATCAACAGAATCGTCAGTTGAACCATTGTCTGCAACCCAAATAGAAACGTTTTCAGAAGAAGAATATTCAACTACTGAAGGCAAAAATTGTTCAAGAAATTTTTTCCCGTTCCAATTTAAAATAACAACTGCAACTTTATCTCTTTCCATTTATTTTTCCTGCATGATATTTTTTACATTATGTAGAAATTCTTCAAAAATATTAGCGTTTGTTGCTATTATTTCTCTACCAAATAAATAATTGTTTCTTCCATCAAAATCACAAACTTTACCGCCGGCTTCTTCAACAATAATAGCACCCGCAGCAACATCCCAAGGACTAAGACTGTATTCATAAAAAGCCTCAAATCTACCGCAAGCAACATAAGCCATATCTGTGGCTGCCGATCCCAATCTACGCAATCCATGCGAATTTTTCATAAAAAACTGCAAAGTACTCATAAACTGTGGCAATCTTTTATAATCATAATATGGAAATCCGGTAGCTATCAGAGATTTTTCAACTTTGTCATTTTCAGAAACGCTAATTTTTGAACCATTCAAAAAAGCTCCGCCTCCTTTAATAGCATAAAAACACTCAACTAAGCCTATTTCGTATACAATTCCTAAAACAGTTTCGTTGTTTTTCTGTAATGCAACACTTATTGCAACCGGAAGCAAACCATGAATATAATTTGTTGTTCCATCTAGCGGATCAATTATCCAATTGTAAACCGCTCCAATACGGGTTTCCGTTTTTTCTTCGGCAATAAATCCGGCTTCAGGTAAAATTTGTTTAAACTGTTCTACTAGTTGTTTTTCTGCCGTTTTATCTACGTAAGTAACAAAATCATGAATGTTTTTAGTCTCAATATTCTCAAATTTAAGTTTTTTCTGTTCATTTTTAATAAAAATGCCAGTACTCTTGACAATATCAATACTTTTACTTAATATTTCATTCAAATTTTCGCTCATAATAGTTATTTGGTAATTTTTTCTTTTTCTTCGGCTTTTTTCAGAACAAGTTCCGGATCATTTATTTCTCGTGGCTTAGTTTTTCCAAGTTCAATAAATTTGTCTTTTTTAATGATCATATAAATAATCATACCGACTCCGGCAATTACCATTAATATAGAAATAATTTGTGCTTGTGACAATTGAAGCCCTAAATCATATCTGTTAGTAACACGAATTGTTTCAATAAAATATCTTTCTAACCCGGCAAATATAAGGTACATAGAAAAAATAATTCCCGGAATTTTAATATGTTTTCTTAAACTCCAAAGAATAATAAAAGCGACAAACATTATTGTTGATTCGTACAAAGGAGTTGGGAAAACAGGTTCTGAGAGCGGTTGAAGAGTGTTCCAAACTTCTTGTGGAGATAAATTTGCATTTGCAGGATTACTGATAACACTTGTATAATCAAGAACATTATGTGGATAATCATAAGACCAAGCCCAATCGGGCAAAAAAGACAACCAATTAGGTTTTGGACTTGTGTTAACAACACCCCAACATCCATCACCGGAAACCTGACACCCCAAACGACCAACTGCATAAGCAAGAGCAGCAGCAGGAGAAAAAGCGTCAATAGATTGAAGCAAATTTATGTTATATTTTCGGATATAATAAACTCCGGCAGCAAAACCGACAATTATACCTCCGTAAAATGTTAATCCGCTGAAAGACAGAAGTTCTCCAATTGGATCTTTTATAAAACTGCTAAAATTATCTGGTTGAATAGCATCAAAAACTTTTGCACCTAATAAACCCCACAACCCTACAAAAATCAACATATTACCTACAATTTGATGTGGTAACATTTCTTTAACTCTTAATTCCGGCATTGGAAGTTTTTTGCGGTTTTTTTCCCACCATGTATACACAGTAGAACCTATTCCCACTATCAGTCCACCAACAAAACTTCCTCTTGCAGAAAGAATCATATCTTGTGGATGATTTACAAATTCATTATAATGGAAAATAGCTTCAATTCCTTTAAAACCAACTAAAAACATTAAAATAAATGTCCAAAATAATTGAGCAGGAGTTGCAGGCGCGCCAACCTTTTCAGTAACATAAAAAGGAATTAAAGAACCTAGTTTTTCTTTTCTTTTGTATTCTGCGGCATAAATTAGAGTTCCTGTAATAAATGCTAACGCAAATAAAAAGCCGTAGCTTTGTATTGGTAAAGGAACGTTAATTCCCAGTACCTCTCTTAAAAAATCACTTAAAGTTGGATACATTTTAGTTTAAAATTATTAGGTACGTTTTATCTGCTATAAAAAATAAAAAGCACCTGTATTAGTATTATTTTTATTAAAAATTAAAATTGCTATTGTTTTTAACTCTCAAATAAAAGTTTGTTTACGTAGTCCTTATAATCTGACATAGAATGAGTTATGATTTCTATTGCTTCATCTTTTCCGTAAACATGAGTAACCTCTGTTTTAAGATTTTTACTTCCGGGCATATCTTTGTAAGTTAAAAAATAATGCTTTAATCTATCAACAACAGCATTTGGAAGTTGTGAAATGTCTTTAACATCGCCATAAAAAGCATCGCCTTTTAGAACTGCAACAATTTTATCATCAGCTTGGTTTCCGTCTATCATTCTAAATCCACCAATTGGAATAGATCTTACTAAAATATCGCCTCCTGAAATATCTTTTTCTGTTAAAACACAAATATCCAAAGGATCGCCGTCGCCAACAATTTCAGGTCTATCGAGAATATTTGCACTTATTTCACCAATTCTTCTACCACAATAAGTTTGAGGTAAAAATCCGTAAAGTGCAGGTAAAATACTAGAATATTTTTGAGGTCTGTCTAATATCAAATAACCGGTTTCTTTGTGTACTTCATATTTTACGGTATCGGTTGGCACCATTTCTATAAAAGTTATTACTTCTTCGGGGGCATTTTCTCCAATATCAACTCCGTGCCAAGGATGAGATTTATGTCTTAAACCCATTAGTTTTCCAATTGGGTCAAAATGTACTTTGTTCATCTATCTTTTTTTATAACTGTCTATTATACAAGCTTATTCGCATAAAACGGAATAAAACATCTGCAAAAGTAACTTTCTTTTTGAAATTATTGAATAAAATAAGGTTAAAATTGCTTTAAATTATTCACATTAGTTCAATAATTTTTTAGCCTCAGATTCTCAGATTATTGATTATCAGTCACTTACCTCAACTTAAAGATATTGGCTATCAATCTGATTGTAAGATGATTATACTAATTTTAACGAACTATTGATATTCACAAAAAACAAAATTAACCTTAGTCTTCTAAAAAATATTCAATCAATTATTTTTGATTTTTAACATCTATCAGTCTGCCAAGAACTGATATTGCGATTTCTTCGGGCAACTCACATTTCATTGGAATTCCCAATGGCATTTCTATAGCTTCTGCTTGTTCTTGTGTTAATACTTTTTCTTCGATAAGTTCTTTTCTGATTTTTGCTGCTTTTGTTTTGCTGGCAATCACTCCTGTAAATTTACTATTTTGTGATCCACAATAACCTGCTACTATTTTATCGTATTTATGAGCATGTGTCATTATACAAACATAAGTTTGATCGTCGAATTTCAACTCAGGATAGGCTTCGATGTGAATTTTATTAATGAGAGTAAAATCATTTTCAGCCCAGGAATCAAAAATACCTTCTCTTTCATCTACAACAGTAATATTAAAATCGAAATTTTTAGCATAAGTAACTAAAGATCTACATATATGTCCACCACCAAAAACAATCAACTGATCGGGTAATTTTACAGGTTCAACAAAAACTGTAACTCTTCCACCACAAGACATTTGAAAGTCTTCTTTTAGTCCGAAGTTAAAAGTTTCAGCGTCGCCGGTTTTTATAATTTCCTGCGATTTTTCAACTACAAAATGTTCAAGTTCTCCACCTCCAATTGAACCAATTACTTGTCCATTTTCAAGAACAATCATTTTTGAACCGATTTTTCGGGGAGTTGAACCTTTGGTTTCGGTAATAATACACATTGCAGCTTTTTTTCTTTCAGCAATGATTTGATTTATAGCGTTGTATATTTCTTTCATGTTTTTTAAGTTTAAGTCTGAGTATAATGAATTTTTATCCAATTTTAATTTTATCAATATTTCCTGCCAAAAAATCTTCTATGTTGCTTATTATACCTGCAACAAGCTTTTTTCTGGCTTCAAACGAAGTCCATGCAATATGTGGCGTTATTAAAATATTCGGCGCATTGAATAATATATTTCCATCAGAAGGAGGTTCTTTTGAAATCACATCAACAACTGCTCCTCTGATTTGTTTGTTTTTCAAAGCATAAAACAAATCTTTTTCGTTAACAATTCCACCTCTTGCTGTGTTAACAATAATTGCAGATTTTTTCATCATATTAAACTCTTTTTCTGCAATTAGATTTTCAGTTTCTTTTGTTAAAGGACAATGTATTGTAAGAAAATCAGATTTTTTCACAACTTCTTCAAAATCAAGTCTTTCCAAGTCAATTTTAGTAGAATTTTTTCGTGCTGAAATTAAAATATTCATTCCGAAAACTTTTGCAATTTCTGCAACACGTTTTCCAATAGAACCATAGCCAATAATACCTAAATTTTTACCTGAAAGTTCAGCAACAGGAAACGACAAAGAAGTAAAAATTGGTGATTGTTGCCAAAAATTATGTTTTATCTGATTATTAAAATCTATTACTGAATTACTAAAAGCCAATATATTTGCAAATACATGCTGTGCAACAGACTCAGTTGAATACCCTTTTACATTTGCAACAACAACATTATGTTTTTTAGCAGCATCAATGTTTATATTATTGTAACCTGTTGCAGCAACGCAGACTAATTGTAGTTTTTTTGCAACTTCAAATTCCGGCTCATTTATTACTACTTTGTTTGTGATTATTATTTCAGAATCTGAAATTCTATTTTTTGTTTCGGTCGGAAAAGTTGTTTCATAAAATTCTACTTCTCCAAATTTTTTAAGTTCGTCAAGATTTATGTCAGAACCAATTGTTGCGCCATCTAAAATTGTTATTTTCATTATATCTTTTTTGTTAAATTTATTATAGTTTATTACTAATAAAACTCGAAGTACAAAATTAGATTTTTTTAGATTAAAATCAAATATCGTTATTATTTAAGGCTTACAAAATTATTTTAGAAAAATTAATCTACCATTTTTTTAAATATTAAGCAAAAAATAATATTTTTGACAAAGATAATAAATCAAAATTATTTTACTTTTCTATAAAAAACTTCTGAATACTGCATCTAGCAAGTCTTTGTAATAAAGCAACAAAAGCAAAAAAAAAATGAAAACGCCCGAACAAAACAATAGATTTAATGTCTTTGAAAACAATTTCGATACCTTTAAAATACTGAGTGATAATTCATTTGATATTATAAGCATATTAGACAAGGAAGGGAAAATATTATTTGAAAATCTAGCCACTGAAAGAATATTAGGATACAAAGCAGGCGAAAGAATAGGCCAAAAAGTTTTTAATTATGTACATCCCGAAGATATTCAGGAGGTTGCAGAAAAATTTCAAAAATTAGTATTAGATCCAAAGGGAATGACTGTTGTAGAATTTCGATTTAAGCACCAAAACGGCTCTTGGATTTGGCTTGAAACTAGCGGTCAAAATTTTATTAACAATCAGAATATCAAAGGAATAATAACAAATTCAAGAGATATTACAGAGCGTAAAGAACAAGAAAAAAAGCTACAAGATAAATCCAAAGAAATATCTTTAAAAACAAAAATTTTAGAACAAATTATTGACACTATTCCAAGTCCAGTTTTTGTAAAAGATAAAGACTTAAGATATTCTATTTGCAATTCTGCTTTTGCAAAAAATGTTATAGGAAAAACAAAAGTAGAAATTACCGGAAAAACTGTTTATGATATATCACCTGCTGAATTAGCAATAAAATATTATGAATCTGATTTAAAATTTAAAGAGGAAGGCTCTAATTATCACGAATACGAAACACAAGTCCTTTTTTCTGACAATAAATACCACGATGTATTATTATACAAAGCAGCGTTAAAAGACAGTGAGAATAACTTTTCCGGAATTGTTGGAATAATGTTAGACATTACCGAAAGAAAAAAAATAGAGCAACATATTCAAGATCAGAACGAAAGACTAGAAGTTAGCGACAAACGATATAAAAAAGCACAAGAAATTGGGAAGGTTGGGAATTGGGAATATGATATTCAAAACGATTTATTCTGGGGTTCTGATGAAACAAAAAGAATTTATGGCTTTGATTCTGAATCTGAATTATTTACAAACGAAACAGTTCTAAGTTGCATACCGGAAAAAGAAAGAGTTAATAAAACACTTGAAGATTTAATCCATAAAAATATTCCTTATAATATTGAGTTTGAAATATTGCCTGTTAACTCAACAGAAATAAAAATTATTCATTCTGTTGCCGAATTATATAAAGATGAAAACGGGAAACCAATAAAAGTAGTTGGAATAATTCATGAAATAACAGAAAAGAAAAAGACAGAAAAAGAATTAAAAATCAGTGAAGAAAAATTCAGGTTAATATTTGAGAAAAATGCCTCTGCAATGCTAATTGCTTCGCCGGATACAACAATCCTTATGGTTAACGAATTTTTCATTCAAGTGACCGGATACTCAAAAGAAGAATTGATTGGAGAAAAATGGCCAAAATTAATTGCAGATTCTGATTTAGATAGACTATTGGAATATAACAGTAAACGTCGAGATATAAATGCTAAATTACCTGAAAAATATGAATTTTCTTACAAGCATAAATCCGGTGAAATAAGACATGGAATTGTATCAATCGCATTTTTCCCGGGTAACAAAAACACTATTGTTTCGGTTATTGATATTACAGAAAAAAAACAAGCTGAATTACAACTTGAAAACTTTGCAAAAGAACTCAATCAATTAAATAATGATAAAGATAGATTTATTCAAATTCTTGCCCATGACTTAAAAAATCCTTTTACTTCTTTATTCGGTTTTTCTGATTTATTATTAAGAAACATAAGAAAATACGACACAGAAAAAACAGAAAGAATGATAAAAACGATTCACGATACTGCTAATCAAACATATAATTTACTTGAAGATCTTTTATTATGGTCAAAATCTCAATCTGGAAGTTTATCTTTTGAGCCTCAAAATGTTTTATTTTTAGATGTTTGTAATTTATTACTCCGAAATTTCAAAGAAAACGATAAAAACATAAGTATTAACTGTTTTGGAGAAGTAAAAACAATTATTACCGTAGATTTGAATATGTTTAAAACTATACTAAGAAACCTAATAACCAATGCGATAAAATTCAGCCATAAAAATCAAACCATAAATATTTTTGCTGAAAAAGAAAACGATGAATTCATTATTACTGTTTCAGATACAGGTGTTGGAATGGCTGAAAGCGATATCAATAGACTTTGGAAAATAACCGAACAATTTTCCACAAAAGGAACAGAAGGAGAAAAAGGAACAGGATTTGGGTTGTTTTTATGCAAAGAATTTGTTGAAAAACACGGCGGAAGAATATGGGTTGAAAACCAAAAAGGAAAAGGCAGCGATTTTAAATTTACAATTCCCGTTGTTAAAAAATAATAAATGAAAATTAAGAGCTGAAAAATGCCGGCATGTGTTTCTTTCCTGCCAGCACTTTTTAATTCTTTATTCGCATAACTAATATATTTCCGGCACAAAAGTTTGGTCATCGTAAGGAGCACGCACATATCCTTTGTTGTGAGGACGTGTTGGAAGTTCTTTAACCTCTGCTTCAATTTCATTGTAAGGAATTTTGCTCAAAATATGTGAAATACAGTTTAATCGGGCTTTTGCTTTATCGTCTGAATTTACAACCCACCATGGCGATTGTTTTGTGTCTGTGTATGAAAACATTTCGTCTTTTGCTCGCGAATATTCCATCCATTTTTCACGCGATTTTAAATCCATTGGACTTAACTTCCATCTTTTGGTAACATCGGTAAGTCTTTTTTGGAAACGTCTTTCCTGCTCTTCTTCACTAACAGAAAACCAATATTTAATTAAAATTATTCCCGAACGAATCAACATACGCTCAAAACTCGGCACTGAACGCAAAAATTCCCAATATTCTTCATCTGAACAAAAATTCATAACTCGTTCTACACCTGCACGATTGTACCAACTTCGGTCAAAAATCACCATTTCTCCGGCGGCTGGCAAATGGGCTGCGTAGCGTTGAAAATACCATTGAGTTTTTTCCTTTTCTGT
Source organism: Bacteroidales bacterium (assembly GCA_016938685.1). Classification (GTDB taxonomy): domain Bacteria; phylum Bacteroidota; class Bacteroidia; order Bacteroidales; family JAFGUD01; genus JAFGUD01. The sequence continues at coordinate 32,550 of JAFGUD010000292.1, forward strand.
AGGTACACCCAATGCTACTACTCTACAAATACGAGGATTTAAACATTCAGTAATTCGTTTGATTGTTCCGCCTTTTCCAGCGGCATCTCTGCCTTCAAAAAGAACAACAACTTTAAGTTTTTCTTGCTTTATCCATCCTTGCAATTTTACAAGTTCTATTTGAAGTTTCGATAACTCTTGTTCGTAAAATTTTTTGCTAATTTTACCTTTTTTGTTGAGTTTTTCTATTGGCTCGTTATTTTTTTCCTTTTTCCTGTTTTTATGTTCGTCCATGGCAAAATATTTTTTTAGGATTTTGTCCAAATTTAAAAAATAAAAATCTGAATTTCAAGAATTTCGTCAAAATTAAGCTAAGGTTAGATTACTTTGATTTGTAAACTTATTTTAAACCGAAACAATTTGAGTTTTTTTAGACTGCAAAAAATAAAATTGCATGTTGATATATTAACACATTTTTAGATTCATAAATTTACTGCATAGCAAAAGACTATTATATTTGTGTTTTATACAAAGATAAAATAATGATTCGAAAAATTGGAATAAACGGAAAACGTTACAGACATCTTAATCGCTATGTTGAAGTTGTTAAAGTGCTTGCTAAATATGGTTTTGATGATATTGTTTCTCAATCAAAACTCGACAGTGTTGTTGAATTAGGAAAAAAAATTGCTTTCAAAAAAAGTGATAAAATTCCTGAAACTCTCTCCCGATGGGAACGTATTCGTATGGTTATTGAGGAATTAGGTCCTACTTTCGTGAAATTTGGACAAATAATAAGCACCAGACCCGATTTAATTCCACTTGAACTAATTACAGAGTTAAAAAAATTACAGGATTCTGTTCCTCCTTTTGCTCAGGAAAAAGCTATTTCTATAATTGAACAAGAACTCGGCAAACCAATTGATGAACTTTTTTCGGAATATATTGCCGAACCTATTGCTGCCGCTTCTATTGCTCAGGTGCACAAAGCTATACTTCACAACGGCGAAGAAGTTGCCATTAAAATTCAACGTCCTGATATTGACCAAATTATTGAAACTGATTTGGAAATAATGTTTTTTGTTGCCACAATGATTGAAAAATATATAGAAGGATTAAAGAATTTTAGTCTTACCGAAATTGTCAAAGAACTTGAAACGTCAATTCGTAAGGAACTTAATTTTTCATTGGAAATGGCAAATCTTGAACGTTTTGGTAATAATTTTCAAAAGAATCCAAACATCTATGTTCCAAAGTGTTACGAAAATTTGAGCACAAAAAAAATTTTAACTTTGGAATTTATTGATGGAATAAAAATTTCGGATATTGAAAGCATTGAAGCACATTCACTTGATAGGAAAATTATTGCAAAAAGAGGAACAGATTTGGTTCTGAAACAAATATTTGAATTTGGTTTTTTTCATGCAGATCCTCATCCGGGAAATGTTCTGATTTTACCAGAAAATGTGTTTTGTTATCTCGATTTTGGCATGATGGGATCTCTTTCTCACAAAACAAGAGAGCTTATTTCGTCGCTTATAATTGGAGCAGTTAGTCACGATATTGAAAAAATAGCAAAAAATGTCATCAAATTGTGTGAACCGACAGGTGAAATTAAAATCAAAAAACTTGAAAGTCAGCTTGATAGCATTATTGACAAATATTTCAATCAGTCGTTGGAAAATATTGATATGACTGAATTAGTCAATGAATTGGTCAAATTTTTCCCCGAAAATAACCTGCGAATGCCGGCCGATATGTATTTATTGGGGCGCTCTTTGTTACTTATGCAGTCAAGTGGCGAACTTCTTGATCCTGATTACAACATTGCAAATCAGACAGAACCGTACATAAAAAAAATGCTGAAAGATAGATACAGCGCAAAAAAAATGGCAAAAGACATGTTTGCTTCAACCGATGAATTATTACTTTTAGCAAAAGAATTGCCTTTTGAAATTCGTGGTATTTTAGAAAAAATAAAAACAGGAACTCTAAAAACAGAAATTGAACACAAAGGTTTAAATCCGCTGATTGGCAAACATGAACAAACTGTTAACCGATTGACTTTTGCAATTGTTTTAGCATCAATTATTCTTGGTTCAGCATTGGTAATAAATTCAAAAATTCCACCATTGTGGCATGAAATTCCGATAATTGGTCTTGCAGGACTTGTAATAGCAACAATAATGGGCTTTGCACTGCTGATTTCTATTTATCGGCATGGGAAAATGTAAAAAAGTGATTGAAGTTTTAGGATTCAAGAAAATATTGCAAGATAGTACATTCTTTCGCTAAGAGACTCTTCGTTTCTCTAAGAGTGACAAAATCCTTTTTATTGTACTACTCCGAAGAATTAGGAGTCTTTTCGCCGGACT
>JAFGUD010000039.1 GCA_016938685.1 Bacteroidales bacterium
CACTACTCAGGTTAATAGTTGCCACAAATCAGGTTAATGATTACTACTAAAATTATTCTTCTTCCGGCATAAATTAATGGATAAAACACCGGGTAAAAACATCTTTTTGTTCGTACAGTGCATCAAAGAACGGTTGCGATCCTTATTCGCTGACTGTTCCGTATCGTATTAAAATAAAACCTTTATCAACTTCTAAAATAAGTGGAAGTATTTTGTGGTTAAAGGGTTTATCCAAAGATAGAAAAAAAAATTTAACTTTATGCAGTAAATGAAAATCCTGTGCCGAAGAAATAATAAAACATATAAAAACATGCTGTTATCCCGGGGTATTAACTTAGGAACAGTATATTTAATACAGGTAAAACGAGTTGTGTTTAATGCTAAGAGAGACCGTGCAAATGCCGACCCGCAAACAACACATTTAATAATCCCACTGGCTGACCCAATTCCAAAATTTTTAAAAGAGTTGTTTAAAATTCCATCCCACAAATGACACATTTGATTAATTTTTGATGTATATTGCCAAAATATTAGCAAGGTTAAAAACGACAAGTATTATAAATGGCAACTTTTGGAGAGTTTTTAAGAATTGAAAGAAACAAACGAGGCTTAAATCAAAGTGATTTCGGACAGCAATTTGGAATCATAATGACTGACATGAGTAAAATCGAAAATGGACGCAAGAAGTTTCCATCGGCAAATCTTGAAAAGCTTGCTAAATTTCTGGAAATGGATTTTATGACAGTTAAAAACTTATTTGTTGCTGATATTTTAGTTGAAGAAGCCCATAAATACAAGTGTTCAGACGCTGTGTTTTCTGTAGCGGAATCACAATCAAAATACATCAAAGAAAAGAATGTGAAACAAGGTAAAATGAAATTCTAATATGAAACAGAAAAAACTCATTCAAATATTAGGATTTAAACCTAAAGAAAATACTTCTGGAATATTTCATAAAACATATTCTAAGTGTGATAATTACGAAATTGAAATTGATTTTGAAAAGGAAAATTTCAATTTCGGAGACAAGATTAAAGCAGAAAGTAAGACGACTCAAAATTTTTCACAAGCTGAGAACTGGGTTGTATTGGAATGTGTAGATAGATTACTTGAAAAAGGTTACCAACCTCAAAATATTACACTTGAAAAGACTTGGGCTACAGGTCACGGAACAAGTGGACGTTTGGATATCTTAATTACCAACGATGATGGTTCTGCATATCTAATGATTGAATGTAAAACATGGGGAACAGAATTCGACAAAGAATTTAAGAACCTAGGTAAAAACGGCGGACAGCTTTTTACTTATTTTCAGCAAGACAAAGATGCTGAAATTCTAATGTTATATGCTTCTGAACTTGATGGAAATGAAATTAAG
>JAFGUD010000293.1 GCA_016938685.1 Bacteroidales bacterium
CTAAAATATGAATAAACGAATTGGCTCAGTGGCAGCCTGACTGTGAAGCGTTTCAAAGTCCCGCACTCCACATAGCCAAACCGTTAGGTTTAATGTTAAAAGACCAACAAATAGAAATAACATGGATAAAACTTTAAATGACTTCCAAACTCAATTATCGGAATCCTTTTATAGTAAGATTTATTTGTTAGAAAAAATTCTTGGTGACAAACATTGGCTTACCTCAGGTACTTTTAAAGAAAAAATCTTAATAAGTTTTTTAAATCAGAATCTTCCTAAAAGGTATAAAGCAAAATCTGGATTTATAATTTTTCCCAAAAAAAGAATTTTTAAAGATAAACCACCTAAAGATTATGATTATTTAAATAACTCATCCTATGTTATCTCAAAACAACTTGACATTATCATATTCGATGTCATTGAAACTTTACCTGTATTTGAAGACGAAAATATAGTTTTACTAGCACCAGAAGATGTTAAATCAATCATAGAAGTAAAAGGAACATTAAACAGCAGACACCTAAAAGATTCAATAAATCTTCTTATTGATTTTAAAAATAAATGGACTGATTATAAATCATTCTCAAAAGAACTTTTCATTGAAGCCCCACTTGTTCCTCCTACTTTGTATATTTTTTCATGGGATATTAAGAAAAACAAAAGAGGTCATCGCGAAATTACAGGCAAAAGTATTCGAGATAAATTAGTCCAGACCTTGAAAGAAAATACAAATAGTAGAAACTATGACAAAATCCCAAGAATTGAATCAGCGTTTGTTTATAATCAATGTGAAGTTACTTTAACAATTTCTGCAGATACTCCAATTCCGTCAATTGGATATATGACTTTAAGAGGACAAAATGTAATATATTCAGACGATGGACAATTAGAGAAAGGTGGTGATAAAACATTATTTTCACTTTTAAAAGATATTTTAGCAAATAACAAATCCCTCAAAAATAGATTTCTAATTGACACTGACGAAAGTAATAGATATGACATACTACCTCATGCTGACATAGGATATACAAAAGCGTTTGAATTAAAAGTAACAAAAAAATTAAAAAAAGAAATTGAAAACACTAAACCTAACAATGTGTAAATTTTATAGCGGGTGCGGTGGTGTGCGGGCGGCAGATTCTCGCATCAATTTCCGTCCTACCGGACTGGAAATCGCCCCGAGAATCCGCTACAAAAACTTACACCAACCGTTACCACACATTTTAAATGAAAGAAATGAAAAAGAAAATACCATTAATCGTTCTTGAAACTTTAGAAAAATATGTAGAATTAAGAGGAGAACAATTTGAGGTAATCAGTCCAGAAAAGTTTCTTGTAAAAGTGATAGATAAGGATAAAGATTCTGACTTCTATTTTAATATCGAAGATTATAAAATGGAAAACGGGTTAAAACTTCTCATAGATTGTAAACCAGCAAGCAAAGAATCAATTTCAAATAATCGTGGGTGGAGAGACGGTAATAAACTAGATAGTTTATTTAGTAACTGGGTAAACTTGTTAAAAAGATATGAAACTGTAAACTCATTTTTTGATGACCCGATAATAAAATCGTTTGCCGAAGAATATTTTTCAGAATTTGAGATTATTGATGAAGATGCTGATAAAAAACCTTTTAATACTAAACAAATTTTATTGCTCGATGAACATCTTGAATCAATTGAGAAAAACATCGATAAATTCAGAACTGAAAAAAACGCAAATCAATTAGACTCCATAAAAAAAGATATTAATGAGTTGAGGGATAATTTGACTTTAAAATCAAAAAAATGGATTATTAAAAATCTTTCAACTATTTGGGCAAAAATCACAAAACAAGGAACTCCATTCTTAAAAGAATTTTTAAGTGAAGCAAAAAAGGCAATAATTAGAGAAGGTGTAAAATTCATGATAGAACAGGGTTCAAACCTATTAAATTAACAACTATGAATGAACCTACCGGACAAAAATCAAATGCTGAATTTCTTCAAGGAAGCAAATTATATATTCAAAGGGCAAGAATTGCACTTCCTATTTTGGTAAGGCAAGCAAAAGCCAGAAAATCGATTTATTATTCAGACTTAGCCGAAGAAATGGGAATGCCTAATCCAAGAAATTTAAATTGGGTTTTAGGTGCAATTGGCAATGCATTAAAAAATTTGGAAGAATTAAATAACGAAAAGATTCCTTTAGTAAACTGCATTGTTATAAACAAATCAAATCACTTGCCTGGTGAAGGAATTGGTTGGTTTATTGAATCCAAGCAATTTGAGAAATTAAGTAAAAATCAAAAAAAGGAACTAGTAAATCAGGTATTGTCCGATGTCTTTTCTTATCAAAAATGGGACTTAGTTTTAAAACAACTTGGACTAAAACCTCTGAAATCAAAAGTATTAAAAGAGCTTGACATAATAAAAAGAATCGGTAAAAGTGGAGAGAGTGAATTTCATTTAAAGTTTAAAAAGTTTCTTGCAAATAATCCCCAAATCTTTGAGTTAAAAGGAGAAAATAAAGGAACAATTGAATATCAATTTCCATCTGCTGACTCAATTGATGTGATTTTCCAAAACAAATCAGAAATTATCGGAGTAGAAGCAAAATCAAAAATCTCAGACACCAACGATATTTTGAGAGGTTTGTTTCAATGCGTAAAATATCAAGCTCTAATTGAAGCAGAACAGAAAGTACAGGACAAAATTCCAAATTGTAGAGTTGTTTTAGCGCTTGAAAACAAATTTCCCAAAGAATTAATTAGTGTAAAAAACCAACTTGGAATTGAAGTTTTAGACGAAATTAAAATGAAATAAAGAAAAAAAACGTGTGGTAACACGGTACATATTGCAGGGCGGGGTTCGGTGGTACGCCAACTGCGGATTCTCGCATCGCAGTTCCGTGTCCTTCGGACAGGAAC
>JAFGUD010000040.1 GCA_016938685.1 Bacteroidales bacterium
ACTCACTCAATCTTATACCCCAAAATCCAATCAACCCTTCTCAAAAGAACGGCAAGCTTCCTAAGCTTAACACCACTGCACTCAACAATATAATGATAAACCTCAGCCTTCTTCTCAGAATCAAACTCAATAGAAATCATCTTAACTCGAAGAAATTCCCTCAACAAAGAATCCACTTTCTCAGAATATCCAACCTTTGTTCTCAACTCAATCTTTTTCTGATAAGAACCCGTTCCCCTTTTCTTCATCAAATTATCAATCAAAATAATCGACCAAATCGACGCATAAATTAAAGCGCCAATATAATAATACCCAACACCAATAATCAATCCAATAATTGCAAAAAGCCAAACACTCGCAGCAGTTGTAAACCCAAAAATCTTATCACTAGTCTTAATCAAAGCCCCAGCACCCAAAAAACCAATACCCGTAATAATACTTCCAAGAAGCGGCAAAGGATTTTCAATATTTAACTGCATGGCAACAATCGAAAGACCACAAGAACCAACCGCAACAAAAACAAACGTTCCAAACCCAATCGGCTTATGCGACTTCTGTCTTTCAAGTCCAAAAAGCAAAGCTAACAAAAAAGTCAAAAACATTTTAATAAAAATTTCTTGCATCACAAATACATCAAAATTCAGTATTTAAGCTAATCTATACAAATTAACACAAATTCAAAAACAAATAAAAATAACTTTATTATATAATTAATATGAAACAACCAAACACAACAATACCTGTTGGAAAAATCTGCAAAGAAGATATAAGTTTTCTTGTAGAAACATATAAAAAAATGGGACTAAACTCCCTTGAAAATTTAGCAAAATATATTTCTCAAGAAGAAATAAACAAAACGCATGAAAAATTACAAGATTACGAAATAACACCGGACCCATTTCTTAAGAAAGATAACAAAATAGTATTAGAAATAAAAATAAATCCATTAGATGAAAAAAAATATGTAAATATTTCTATTTATCCAAACTCCGAACCCTCACGCGAACAATTTTTGATAAAAGGAACCTACGATATA
>JAFGUD010000294.1 GCA_016938685.1 Bacteroidales bacterium
GATACAGCCATTTATAATTTTAAATATATTCAAAATGAATTCGGACTAGACATTTATAATAATTATGATACTTTAAACCCTAATAAATTATTTATTGGAGAGATTACATCAAATTCTTTTGTCGTTATTTGTAAAAATAAAAAACGAAAAAAGCATCACTAAAACTTATATTATGCTAGATTTTTGCTACCCTCACCTCCCGCAAATGTTCCGTAAGGATCACTTGTGAGGAGCTAATAATAAGAAGTTTCAAACTTCGTCAACGTTTTGCAAAAACGAACCATCAGCGACAAGATTTTTTAGGAGTGTAATTTTATAAACTCACAAAATAACGGAATTATAGCTTCGGATTGCAAATCATTATTGTCCTGCCAGAAGCATGTGTTTAAAATTTAGTATCTATTTAAAAGGGAAAAACCTTCTTTACTTCATACGGAAATAGATTTTTTTGCCAAATATTTTAATGGCAGTTTTTTTCTTAACGGATTTTGTATTGTACTGAAACTTAAGTTCTACCTTTGTACCTGTTGCATTGCCACTTGCATCAAACAAATCAAGAACTTTGTAGTCAATATTTACAACTCCAACCGAATTAAGCAAATTCAGCCGTTCTTCCAGATTTTTTACGCCAGTAGATTGATGTCCTTTTCGGCGTTCGGCAATTTCAGCTGCTTTTTCGCGTCCAATTCCATTATCTTCTACAATACAAATCATAGAATTATCTGTTTCTTTTTTGAACGCTAATTTAAGCAAACCGTTTTTTTGCAGCGGAGCTAAACCATGCCAAACGGCGTTTTCGAGAATTGGTTGAATTACCATTGGTGGCACATTGAATAAACTTATTCTTAAATCTTCGTCAATTTCTATCTGAAATGTAAAACTATCATCAAAACGCATTTTTTCGAGTTCCAAATAAAGCTTTAATGTGTTAATTTCCTCTTCGAGTGAAATAAATTCCTGCTTGGAATTATCAAGAACTTTTCGCATCAATGTTGCAAAACTTGTGAGATAAAAATCGGCATTATCGGAGTCATTTTCAAGGATATAACGTCTGATAGAATTTAAAGCATTAAAAATAAAATGCGGATTCATCTGCGAACGCAATGCTTTTTGTTCAGCACGCATCATTCGGCGTTTCAATTTTAAATCTTTTTGCAAAATGCTAAATCGGTATGTAATAGCTGCAAACACCAAAATGGCAAACAAAATAAACATCAATGCATAAAAGAAGATTGTATTTGTAAATTTATTCTTGATTTTAAACGAAACTTTAAGTGGTTGTTCGTTCCAAACTACTCCATCGGCAGAAGAAATGACTAGCAAAGAGTATTCTCCGGGCTGTAAATTCGGGAAACGTAAAAAACGGTTGGCTGTAATAAGCCATTTATCGTCGTAACCTTCGAGCCGATATTTGTATTTTACTTTGTCGCCGGCACTAAAACTAATTCCTTTGAAATAAAAAGTAACTGTATTATCGCCAAACGGAAATGTGTAAAAAGTATCTATATCTACCTGAAAATCATTAACTAAAACGCTGTCGAAATGTAATTCCGGCGGAATAGAATTTTTCTTTATATCTTCGGGATAAAAGGAAATAAGTCCCTGAGTAGTACCAAGAAAAATACAATTATCTATTTTGTCGATGTCTTTAATTTCGCTGGCATAAAGTCCGTCAACATCGGTAAATTTTGTTGAAAAAATCTGCAAAGAATCGTAATGATCAACAATGTTTATGCGACACAAACCTTTATTTGTTCCTGCCCAAAGGTCTTTTTTATCGGCATAAACAGTATTTACAAAATTTGAATTAAGTCCATTTTTTTCTTCAAAAACTTTCAAAAAATTTGTTTTAGGATTGAATAAAAATATTCCATTTCCATTTGTAGCAATTACCAGATATTTGTCGAATTTAGCTATTTCATTAACGCGGGATTTCAGTAGCTCGTTTTTATCGCCAAGAAATTCATATTTTCCGTCATAAAAAACATAAAGTCCGTTAATTGTACCAACCCAAGCCTTATTTTCATCGTCAACATAAATAGCATTTGCAGTCGGAAAATCTTTCACCGTTACTGTTTTGCACAGCGAATCGCAATAAATATTTAATCCTTCGTCTGTACTTAAATAAACATTTTTACCTTTTCCAAACAACTTATAACTTCTTGTTAATGTGTCTATTATAACGTTTTCACCTTTCGATTTTATTAATTCCTTTCCCAAAAACCAAACAGCGCTATCTGTCGTTGAAGTAATGTCTTGTATAGCATAATCCCGCCCCGAACGCAACAGCAGATTTTCGATTGACATAATACGGTGTTTATTTAGATTACACTTAACCACTTGTCTATCGAAAGTTGAAAAATAAATAGTATTATTAACAATGTGTATCGACAAAATATTAAAAAGCGGAATACCAAAACGTTTGTAAGAAATAAACTGAAAAGACGGGGAATAATAAACACCATTTTCGGTAGTCGACAACCAATATCCATTCTGATGATCCTGAAATACAGCAATTGGAGATTTTCCAGACAAATAAATTTCGGGCAAGGCATCTAAATCTGAATTTGGATAATAGTAAACACCTTCATACAAGACACTTATCCAAAAATTTTTCTCATTATCACAAAAAAGACCTGAAATTTCATTGTTATATTTTATATGTCCAATTACGTGATTATTACGAACATAATATAAATTTTCACCAACAGATATTAAATACTCTCCGAGCCTTATTTTTAAAAAATTCTTTCTAAAACCTTGTTTTATGCCGTACAAGGTATGCTCATCTTCTTTTACGTCCAAAAAAGAAGAATCTAACTTATTAGGAGCTCTAATAAAACTATATACTGCTCCCTCGCCTAAATCTTTGAAATAAAAAGACTTATAGTCTGATTTTGGAAGTCTGTCAATTATTTCGCCATTTGCGGTAAATTCGAAAATACCTCCAAGAGCCGGCATTACCCATAAACTTTTGTTTTCGTCAACATATAATTCCTGAATAAAATAATTTCTGGCTAAAGCAGCAAGCGTATCATTAAGGTCAAAAAGATGAAATTCATTATTTTCGTAATAACTTAAAGCTCCGTCGTAGGTTGCAAACCAAATTCGCCCAAATCTGTCATAAAACATTTTTATGATTGAGTTAGAAGGTAATCCGTCACTTGCAGTATAGTTTTTAAACTCATACCCATCATAACGACTAAGTCCACGACTTGTGCCAAACCACATATAACCGGAAGAATCCTGCAACTGACAATAAACTTCGGAACTTGCCAATCCATCATCGGTAGAAATATGTCTAAATTCGGCATATTGAGCATTAAGGTTCAAACTAAGAGCCAAAAAGAAGAAAAAATATATTTTAAAAAAACGATACATTATATAATGTGTAATATTTGAGAATTTATGTTTGGATTTATTAATATTGTCCAAAACATTTTTGCAACTAATTGTATTTTAAGAGATTAATGCTAAAAACATCCCCCAACCCTCCCGAAGTATATTCGGGACAAGCTATTTTTTAAGGGGGAATTATAACTACCTTAAAGTAAAAAATTACAAGTCTTTATTGATTTTCATATAATTTGACAAATAAAACAGCTCTACAAATCCAACTTTTCCCTATTTTTTAATTGTGCTTTGGAAAAACAATTTCCCTTTGAAAATAAAATGAACAAAAAGTTTTCCTGTGATAATCGGTTAATCCATATTCCAAAACACTTTTTTTGTGCATCGGTGTTGCATAACCTTTGTTTTTAATCCAATTATATTGAGGAAAATCTTCGTGTAATTTTATCATGTAATCATCTCTAAAAGTTTTAGCCAAAATTGATGCAGCTGCAATAGAAGCATAAATTCCATCGCCGTGAACTATTGTTTGATGTTTAATTTTTTTGTACTGTTTAAATTTATTTCCATCAACCAAAATAAATTCAGGTTTAGTTTTTAATTGACTCAAAGCTCTGTGCATAGCTTCAATAGAAGCATTTAGAATATTAATTTTGTCTATTTCCTTATTATCAACTATTCCAACCGCCCAATCAAGAGCATTTTTTATAATAAATTCGCGCAAAAGATAACGATTTTTTTCCGATATTTTCTTAGAATCATTTAAAAGCGGATGTTCAAAATCATCGGGTAAAATAACAGCAGCAGCATAAACAGGCCCGGACAAGCATCCTCTACCCGCCTCATCACATCCTCCTTCTATAAGTTTTTCTGTATGCCTTATTTTTAACAAAATTATAAAGTGTTTAGAAATTCAAAAACTATGACACAAGCGTTCCAATATCTTCTCCTTTTACAATTGCTTCTAGGTTACCCAAATTATGCATATTAAATACCCTTATTGGCATCTGATTTTCATAACAAAGCGTAAAAGCAGTAATATCCATAACACGCAATTCCTTGTCAATCACCTCCTTAAAAGACACCGTGTGATATTTTGTAGCATTTTCATCTTTTCTTGGGTCAGCTGAATAAACTCCGTCAACATTTGTACCTTTTAATAAGACATCTGCTTTTATTTCAATTGCTCTAAGAGCTGCCGCTGAATCAGTAGTAAAATAAGGATTACTTGTTCCTCCGGAAAAAATTAGAATTTCACCTTCATCTAACAATCTTCTGGCTCTATCCGGCGTGTATCTTTCAGCGTAAGGCTCCATAAAAGTAGAAGTTAACACTCTGGCCTTCCTTTTTTGAGCAATAATTTCAGATTGCAAAGCCAAACCATTCATTACAGTAGCCAACATACCTATATAATCACCTTTTACACGGTCAAAACCACTTGAAGTTCCTTTTAAACCTCTAAATATGTTTCCGCCACCTACTACTATTCCAATTTCAACTCCCAAATCTGAAATTTTAATAATTTGTTCTACAAAAGATGTTAAACTTTCTACTGAATAGCCAAAGTTTTGAGTACCTGCAAGAGCTTCTCCACTTAATTTCAATAAAATTTTTTTATATTTTAACATAATAAATTATTTTTGAAAAATCTAAGTATAGTAACACAAAATCAAATTAGTTTGAAACCTAAATACTTCTATTAAAAAAAATACGTTACTTTTATAAAGTCGAAACAAAGATAAATTTAAAAAATTATTTAAAGAAATCGAACTTTTGAAATATTTTTGCTGTCAATAAAATAAATAAAAAAACAAAAATAACTTATTATGAAAAAAATAATCTTTACATTGGCTCTTCTCTTAGTTGTTGGTATGGGATTTTCGCAACGCCCTGAGATGGTTTTTATCGAAGGTGGTTCTTATTACATGGGTAATGATTACTCCGGTGCACTTGATGAAAAACCGGAACATAAAGTTACTTTGGGTGACTTTTACATGAGTAAATACGAAGTTACTTTTGAAATGTTTGATAACTTTTCCCGCTCTACCGGTTTTGTAAACGCAGATGATGGTCAATATGGAAGAGGGAAAAATCCTGCTATCAATATTAGTTGGGAAGGCGCAATAAAATATTGTAACTGGTTAAGTTCAAGATTTGGATACGAAAAAGTTTACGATTTGAAAATTGACAGTTCAGGAATGACAATTCAAGGTGTTAATTGGGACGCAGATGGTTATAGACTGCCTACCGAAGCAGAGTGGGAGTATGTAGCAAAAGGCGGAAGCAAATCACAAGGTTTTGCTTATGCAGGAAGCAACGACCCGAAAGAAGTAGCGTGGTTTTCAGATAATTCCGAAAACAAACCTCACGAAGTTGGTTCATTGAAACCTAACGAACTCGGAATATATGACATTTTAGGTAATGCCTGGGAATGGTGTTGGGACTACTACGATGGTGGTTACTATAGTAAAAGCCCGGAAAACGACCCAAGAGGCGCAGATAAAGGAGACAACAGAACATACAGAGGAGGTAACTTTGAAAGCAAAATTGAATTCATAAGAATTACTAGAAGATTTTCTCTTTCCCCTACTTTAAGTTCAGGATTAGTTGGTATCAGATTAGTTCAAAATGGAACAGCAGAACAACCATAAAAACAAAAACAAACAAAAAAAGCACTCATTGGAGTGCTTTTTTTGTTTTAAAAACAATTCTTCTGTTATGATTATCTTACTAATTTGAGCCTTTACATTTAGCCCAATCTTCTGCGAAATATTCTTTAACCTTTTCCAAACTTTCCGGATTGATTAAAGGCTTTTTATTAAATAAAAAATTTGGAGTAATAGCCGCTATGAACAAAAACAAATGACAAACAAGCCAGCGACTTCTACTTAAAATGATTTTTTTTGACCGATAATCATTTTTAAAAATACGACACGCTTTTTTTACAAATTTCAATTGTTTTTCGGAGTAAGATTTATGTTTACTCGTCAAATTTATGTCTTCTCGATTATATTTTGTCCCTGTATATTTAGTAATTTGATCAAATACTGCGAAAATATCTTTTTTTATGTCTTCATAAAAAATGACCAAAGGTTTTTCTGAAAACAACTCATTGATTTTTTGCAATTTAGGATAAAACAAAACATCTTCAATATCCCACAAACCTCTATTGTTTTCAATATCAAAAAACTGCTCAAATTCCTTATAACCTCCATTTTTAAGATATCTGCGATACTGAGAAGCCATCCAGGAATCATGTTGTCTCAAAACAATAATAATTTTAGCATCAGGATAAATAGCAGCAAATTTCTCTAATTCAATGTTGTACTGTCTATCAAACTCTCTGGAAACTAAAATCTTATCACTAACACTTTGCTCTATTATTTCATGATATTTTTCGTAATTATGATTACCTATGTAATTTATTCCGACAATTTTATTAAAAAACCTATTTTGAAGGTAAGTAGATGCTGTTTTACTTAATCCTACATGAAAAAAAATCTCTTTATTCATCTGTTTATTTTTTATTTTTACATTATTGTCAGATGTTACTCCACGAAAAAACTATCATTTCCTTGTGTGTAAATAATTATTTTTACATATTCGTTTCATGAATATTTTTTTGCAAAGAAAACTATTCTTAATTTTATAAAAAACTTTTGCAAAAGATTTGTTTATCAGCTAAATTTGAAACCAAACAAAAAGTAAATAGTGAATATTGAATAAAGAATGAAGAATCAATGTCGTTTAATAAGAAAAATGCCCCAGCGGGTCTTAATAATTGTAAAAAAAGAAACAGATAACCAAACCATTTGTCCCAGCAGGACAATATATTAAATCTAATAACAAAACGACATCGAATGATAAATATCGAATAAATAATATTGAATAAAAAAATAAAATAAACATTAAACAAAAAATATGAAAACAATAAACTCAGTAATTTTTGGACTCGCTATTGTTGGAGCGGCTTTTTTACTTGGCAATGCTTATATTCAGAGAGCAGAAACTCATGGAACAATTGAAGTTACCGGTCTTGGAACAGTTGATTTTGTATCTGACCTTATCGTTTGGCAAGGCAGTTTTGAAGCAAAAAACGAAAACATGCAACAAGCATATGAAGAACTCAACAATAACAAAGAAGTTATCAAGAATTATCTTGCATCGAAAGGCATCACTGCAGATGAAATGGTTTTTCAGGCAATAAATACCGGATATTTATACGAAGATAATTATTCGCCCGAAGGTAAATACATTGGTCAGGTTCAAATTGGCTATAGGCTGACACAAGAGTTGATAATAACTTCAACTGATGTTGAAAAAGTTGAAAAAATATCGAGAGAAGTTACAGAATTGCTTAATCAAGGAATAAAATTTTATTCTTATTCTCCATCTTATTACTACACAAAACTTGCTGACTTAAAACTTGAACTTATCCAAAAAGCAACCGAAGACGCTCACACAAGAGCCGAAAAAATTTCACAAAACTCAGGTTCAAAATTAGGCAAACTTATAGATGCACGTATGGGTATTTTTCAAATAACAGGACAAAATTCAAACGAAGATTACACTTGGGGAGGAGCTTTTAACACTTCATCAAAGAACAAAACAGCCTCTATAACTGTAAGCCTTGAATATCAAGTAAAATAACCTATTTTTTAAAAACCGAATTGACAAAAGAGACAACGTCGGCCGGAGTATGAGCCACAAAAGTTGGTTTAAATTTACGAAGAACATCTTCGGAATTTATACCCCATGTTACAGCAATAGAACTAATTTTCACTTTCTTTGTTGCTTCAATATCTCGGGTTTCATCTCCAACATAAATAAAGTCTTTTTTGTCAATTTTGTATTTTGATATAATTTTGCGCAATGAAAGGTGTTTTCCAAATACTTGAAATTCGCTTCTAATGTCTGAAACGTATTTTATCGTGTCGTTTTTTGTCAAAAATTTCTGAACATTTTCAACAGAATTAGAAGTCAAAACACCAACTTTATACTTTAAGGATAATTCTTTCAGCATAATATCAACACCTTCGTAAGCTAATAATTGATCTAAACGTTTATTTAATTCTATTTTGAAAGCAGGTGCGACAATTGGTAATTTAAACAAGGGAATTTTAAATTCTTTCAAGATTTCCTGAGCACTCAAAGTTCTATAATAGTCTATTTTAGACATATCAGCAGATTCAAAACCAAACTTTGGAGCTAAGTAATTAGCAATCTCAACACCTAACAAAACACTATCTGCCAACGTGCCATCAAAATCAAAATAAACGTATTGCATTTTTTTGTCATATATAAATCTTTGACAAAGAAATTAAAATTTATGAAATATTTAACAACAAAAGTAAAACATTGTGAAAAATCTGAAAATACTTTTTTTAATATTTATCCCTATTCTTATTTTTTCTTCTTGTTTCAAACAAAGAACATCAAAGGAAGTTGATGACCAGAAAATTCTAAACTTCATATACGATTTGGGACTAAATTTTGACACAACAAAGTCTGGTGCTATTTATCATATTTCTTATTCCGGAGAAGGTAATAAATACACCGAAAACGAAACAGTTCCTCTTGTATACACGGGCTTTTATTTTAGCAAATCGAACGCAAAAATTTATTTTGTAGAAAGTGACACTTTTAATCTTAACGTTGGTGATAGAAACATACTTGAAGGATGGAACGAAATTGCCAAATTAATTTCCGAAGGTGCATCAGGTATTATTATTTTCCCATACAATATTGCTTTTCAAAACAATCAAACTCCTAATATTGACCCAAATTCCACTCTTTATTTTTATTTCAGAATTGCTTCCGATAATTATCATATAAACCAAAACGCATTATTTTGGAATTACGTTGAAAAATATGATTCAATTTTAACAATTTACGATGATAGTCTTTGTTATGCCAAATATTTTGACGGTTTAGGAGATGTTGTTTCTCCGACGGGAACTCAAATCGATTATATCATGGTTAATATTTATGATACAATTTACGCTTCATCAAGCAGTTTCTTTGCAGAACCAACCAATATTAATTTAACTCAAGGTTTAATTTCGGGCTTATCTAAGATGCGAGAGGGAGAAATGGGACTAATTATGGTTCCTCCGTCATTAGCTTATACTCAGGAAAATGTTTATGGAATAAAACCATATTCTGCTCTTGTTTATGAAGTTAGAGCTATTTCTTCCGATCCAGAGGTAGAAGAAATAAGCAAAATAGACAAGTTTTTATACATAAATCAAACTTCGCCCGATTCAATATTAAATTCGGGAATATATTATTTTGTCGATGATCCAAACACTGATGAAGAAGCAAGTGATGCTTTTTTGGGCGCAACAATTTCTTATTCCGATTCGCTATTTCTAATAAACACAGAAACTCCTATTCAAAGTTGTCAAGGTTGTACAGCTATTGTAAATTCAACTAATTTCGATCCAGGTATTTTACAATGTATTTTGGCGATGAAAGAAGGAGAAAAAGCTACTTTTATTATTCCATATTCTCAAGGTTATGGAAGCTCGGGTACAACTGGAATACCGCCCTACTCCACTCTTTTGTATCAAATAGAGCTTGACATTGTGGAATAATATTGTTTGATTTTATTCAAATTCTAATTTGATTCATTATTTTACAAAACTTGAATTAAATTTGCAACTTTATTAAAAAATCAAAACTTATAGTTGTTAACTTTAAAATTAAAAAAATGAAAAAAAATTTATTTGTAAGTTTTTTATTACTGATTGGCTATTTTTCAGCCTTTTCTCAAACATTGGAATATGGAGAAAACTTTGATACTTATTCAAATGGTGACAAAATTGCACAAACAGCCGGTGATCCTTGGACTACATGGGTAATGCTCCCGGAAGCTCTGAAGATGGTACTATTTCTAATACCTATTCTGTAAGTCCTTCAAATTCAATGAATGTTGTAACAAACAACGATGTTGTTTTACAATTTGGCGACTTATCAACAGGTAGATACAGAATCGACTTTGATTACTTAGTTCAAAGTGGCAAAAATGGCTATTTTAATATGCTTTATGCTTTTAACGGTTCTAGCTCCGAATGGGCTTATGAGGTTTTTTTCTATCAACCTTCAACAGGATATCTTTCTGTAAACGGAGATGATTACGAATTCTCATACACAACAAACACTTGGATGCATTTCAGAATTTTTATCGACTTAGATAATGACATGGCTTCTTTATTTAAAGATGACGTAGAAATTGCCAGTTGGCAATGGACAGGTAATTTAGATGCAACTAATTTTTTTGGTTGGGCAGAAGATGGAATGACTTGTGGCTATTTTGTTGACAATGTTGAACTTTACAGTTTGCCAGATGTTACAGCGCCTTCTGGATTAGTAGCAACAATTGATGGTACTTCTACCGGAATTGACCTAACCTGGACTGCTCCAACTAACACTCCTGATTCTTATGCTCTTTTCAGAAACGGAAAATTATATTTAACAGGTGTTGACGCAACTACTTTTAGTGATGCAAACATTTATCCGAACAACTATACATATAATGTTGCTGCATTTTACAACGATTTAGGCTATACACCTTTTAGCAATACTACAGACCAAATAACTATTGGAACATTTGTTGACAGAGATTTAGTGTTATTCGAGATTGGAACTGGAACAAACTGTCCTTACTGTCCTGGTGCATCTATGGGTACAGATGATTTATTAGACAATGGTTACGATGTCGCTATCGTAAAATATAACACTTACAGCACTTCCGATCCTTATTATAATGGAGTTGGTTTAGACAGAGCAGACAGATATAATTTAATGTATTATCCATCAACAGTTGTTGACGGAGATTTGAGAATGGAAGGCGGTAGCGCAACTGTTAGCTTGTATCCTAATTATCAAGTTTTCTTTGATGATAGAGCTACGATTCCGTCACTTTACACACTTGATGTTAGCGTAACAAATGATGGTTCTAATAACTATACTGCAAGTATTGATATTGAGGAAATTTCTGATTACTATGCAGGTTCTGTAAGATTATATGTAGCTCTTACTGAATCACATGTTCAATACAATTGGGGAAATCAAACCGAAGTAAATCACAGATGTATTGGCATGTATCCGGACGAATTTGGAACTGATTTAACTTTCACAGCAAAAAGCATTTCTGAAGATATTGATTTCACTTTTGATTTCAACGATGATTTAATTACAAGTGATTACGAACTTGTTGTTTTCATTCAGGAAGACAATACTAACGATGTTGTTCAAGCTATAAAAACTACTATTCCTGCTCTAATTCCGGAAGTTACAATTACTCCAGCAGATGGAACAACAAATGTAGGCGTAGATTCTGACATTGAATTTCACTTTAACACTCAAATGAGAATGATTGATGATAGCGAAATAACAAATGATAACATTAGTGATTTTATCTCTGTTACAGATCCAAGCAAAGGTGAAATAACATACACAGCAACAATTGACGCAACTAAGAGAAATATTATTATTACTCCTGATGCTGATTTTACAAGTCTTACAGATATTACCGTAACTCTTTCTGGAACAGAAATTGAAAACTTTGATGATGTAGCTTTTGTTGATTCGGATATTACATTTACAACAGAAAACAGCATCAATATTAACGGAATTGAAAATTCAAATATTTCTGTTTATCCTAATCCTGCAATTAATATAATTGAAGTTAAAGCTAACGAAGGCTCTGTTGTTGAAATAATGGAACTTTCGGGTAAAACACTTCAATCGCATATTTTAAATTCTGACATTGAAACTATCAACGTTGAGAACTTAAATTCAGGTGTTTATTTAATAAGAATTTCAAACGGAAACGAAATTTACAACCAAAAACTAATTATTAAATAATTTTGTTTTTACTAAAAAAAAATCCTTTTAACAAATTGTTAAAAGGATTTTTTTTTACTGATTTAGCCATTCCTTAAACGCTTTTACCCTATCCCGACTGACTATTATATTTTCTTTATTCTCAAAAATGGGAGTAACAATTAATCTATTTGTAAACCAAGTGCTGATTTTTTTTATAGAATAAATATTTAATATTTCTTTTCTGTTTATTTGAAAAAAAACCGAAACATCAAGCATTTTAGCTATTTCCAAGATTGGATAATCAATTGGAAGTTTTTTGCTCTCTTTTGTTAAAGCATAAGTCAATCCGCTATCGTACCAGAAATACACTATATCAGAGCTGTTAATGTAAAAATAATTATCACCGGTTTTAATTAAAAACCGTTTTTTGGGAACAATTCGTTCAGTTAACAATACTTCTTCAAAAATTTCTTTTACCGGAGGTTTAAACAATTCACTAAATTTATTAAATTTTTCCATAACTCGCTTTAAATCAGCAAAATCATACGGCTTGACTATATAATCAATACTATTTAATTTAAACGATTGCAACGCATATTCACTATATGCAGTTGTAAAAACAATCGGTGTTTCTATTGAAATTTTATCGTAAATTTCAAAACAATTGCCGTCGCTTAAAACAATATCCTGAAAAATTAAATCAGGCAGATTATTTTCGCTAAACCATTTTACGGCTTTTTCTACTGATGGAATTTTGGCAACAATATTAAAACCGGAATCGTATTCAAGTAACAATTCTTCTAGCCTCTGAGCAGTATATTGTTCATCTTCAATTATCAAAATGTTCATAATCGCATTTTTTTAAAATAGGTAACTTTACATAAAAATATTCTTCGTCAACACTTACAACAATAGACTTACCGGAAATAAGCTCATACCTTTTTGCAATGTTTTTCAAACCTTTTCCTGTAGAATTTGAAATTTCGTTACGCAAATTTAAGCTGTTTTTTACAACTATATATTCTTCGGTTGACTCCAAAATAATTTTCAGAGGTTTTTCGGCTGATTGTTTGTTGTGTTTTATAGCATTTTCAATCAAAATCTGAATAGTAACGGGCGGAATACAAGTTGTTTCAATCAAATTTTGACTGATATTATTTTTATATTCAATACAATCTTCAAAACGAGTTTTTATCAAAAAATAATAATCTTCTGCAATAAAAATATCTTCTTTCAGAAAAACAAGTGTAAAATCATTCTTTTCAATTATATAACGTAATGTCCTCGAAAGTTTTATTATAAATTCCGAAGCCAAATTTACATCTTTATGTACAATTGAATTTAAAACGCTCAAACTATTAAACAAAAAATGAGGTTCTATTTGTGCTTTTAGAGCCATATATTGAGCCAAAGTGTTTTCTTTTTGTAGTCTTTCGATATTAATCCTTTCTTCTTTGGCTTTCATATTCGCATTAAAAAACTCATTAAACCCGTAAATCATCATATAAATTAAAAGAAAACTTACGGTAAATTCAGGATTGTACAATGGAATATCAACCCATAAATCAGAATTGTCAAATAAATACACATCTCCAAAACGATAGCCAACAACCGATATTAAACCAATAATATATCCTATAAAAACATTATATATTATTTTTACCCATTGTAACCGTCTTTCAATCTTTTTATTTACAAATTCTGCAAAATACCAGCCTAAAATCCAAACAGAAATAAAAAAAACTGAAAAAACAGTTCCACGATAGGTTATCTCAAAGAGCCTACTAAAACTGTAATCAAAAGCTTTTATTATTAATTGAAAGGAAAAAACTATAAAAAACCTTATTAGTAATCTATTAAATTTATTTCTATTCATTTGTGTGTTTTGTGAGTAAAAGTAACGATTTTTTTCGTTTTATTTGAATCAACTGAAACAGTTGTTTTTTATACCAAATTGTTAAAATAATTCCGAGAATTATTTTTTACAAGCAAGTAATGCCGATTGACTTTAAAACCGATTTTAAGAAAA
>JAFGUD010000295.1 GCA_016938685.1 Bacteroidales bacterium
GTAGCGTTTGCGGCCGTGCCGCGCTAGTCTCATTTTTACTGGCATAACTCTACTTTGTTTGTTTTTTAAAAATGTGGCGCAAAGATAATATAAATTTCTGTTGCTGAAAGTTTTGAAATAAAAAAGGATGCCTTCTTTTAGAAAAGATAGAATTTTATTGTTTTACATGTGATAAACCAAAAATAATTGATTGAAAAACAGTATTTTTTAATTTTGAAATTAAAATAATGAACGATCTCTATTCAGGATTAATCTACAAATATATTGATATCGAAGGAGGCAAAGAATCATTAAAGAATAAAACAATTCAGATATCAAAACCTACTGCTACAAATGATCCATTCGAATGTCATTCAGCCATGGTTGAAATGGGGAATATTGAAAAATATGCCAACTTTCTTATGGATAGCCTCCACTCCGATTGGAGCATTGCAAAAAGAAGAAAAGCACGAAGTGTATATGTACATAATTATAAAAAATACGGAATTAAACATGTAATTGAAAAGGAACGTACTCGGCTAGCATTCGCTTCCTTTTCTAAAAGTTGCACCGTAATTCCATTGTGGGCTTACTACTCAAATAATCATACTGGGATTTGTTTATGTTACGAAGTTGACAAGCACGTTAATTTAGAGGGGCAAGATTATTTTGCTATGGTTGTAAATTATCAGGAAGAAATGGAAAAATTGTTTATCTCAGAAAAAGACATTGATTTTTACAAAAAATGGTTAACAAGAAAATCTATTGAATGGCAGCATGAAAGAGAAGTAAGATTAGTAAATTTGAAACATTTTACGGACCTTGAAAAACAACGACTTATATACCCGAAAAATTCGCTGAAGAAAATAATCTTTGGGTTAAATACTTTACAAGAGGATGTTGAAGAGGTTATTGAAATTGTCAATAAGTACTATCCTGAAGAATCAATAAGATTTTCAGAAGTTGAATTAAACAATAAAATGTTTTTGCTGGACGAGATCGATATAACTACCTAAATATGAACAATTTTGATCTAAATCCTTCTATTATTAATTATTCGTCTCTTATAATTTAACAAATCATGATTCGTAAAAATAGAAGCCAAGAATAAAATTTAGCTACTCTCAAAATTATCTTTTTACGTACTGTTGTTCGTAGTACTTTTGGTAGTCGCCCGAGGTAACGTTTTCGAGCCATTCAGTGTTTTCGAGGTACCAGTCGATGGTCTTTTCAATGCCTTCTTCAAACTGAAGCGAAGGTTCCCAGCCTAATTCGCGTTTAATTTTGCTGGCATCAATGGCGTAACGCAAATCGTGGCCGGCGCGGTCTTTTACGTAGGTAATCAGTTTTTCGGATTCA
>JAFGUD010000296.1 GCA_016938685.1 Bacteroidales bacterium
ACATATAGTATGAGACACCTATCTATTTTAAAAAACGTTTCATAATCAGTTAGTTACAGATTTTTTTAAAAAAAGTGTCGAAAACAGGACGGGTCGTACCTATCGGCACTTTATTGTCTTTTATCTTTTAGTTCCGACTTGCGTCAGAATTTACAAACAGGTCGTCCCGCAGGGACTTTTTTATATGTCTAACTCAATTTCATTGATTAATAATTACTAATCCATTATCTGTTTTACTCGAAGTAGGTCAACTAGTCAACTCGAAACTGGTTAACTCGAAACTGGTTACTGTTTACTGGTTACTCGAAACTGGTTAACTGGTCAACTAATCTATAGAATAAGGTTCAAACCTTGGATACGCAATTTTTCGTTTAGTTTTAGCAAAACATTCAGCCAAACTTGCGGTTGTGTGTCTTACAGCAATGCTTAAAGGATGCGTTTTTCCTTCAATTACAACATCAATTAGAGGTATTTTCAAAAGTTCCTTTTTTATAGGTGGACTAAGGTTAAAACCCGAATCAACCCATTCATCGTTGTAGTATTTTTCTACAATATCCCGCACAATCCAGTCAACAAAAGGGCGATACGGTTCCATAATATCATCTGCCAAAGCATAAGCATTATATCTGTTGTGATGATGAATGCCCAAAGTTGGTAATAATCCGGAACCTACAATTTCTCTTGCAACAGTAGCCCTCAAAACCGCATAACCGTAATTTAATAAATTATTTGGCTCGTTTCCGGTTCTTCGTCTGCGGAATTTTTCAATAATATCGCTGTAAATATTCTGCCAGTAATATGCTGCTGCTCTGCCTTCAACATTTTCGGGGTCTCCGCTTTTAACTTTTTCGAACCAAAATCTTAATTTTTCGGCTGTTATGCCCAGAGATTGCAAAAGCAAAGCCTGATTTTTTATTTTATATTTAATTGTTTGTTGCCAAAGACTTTTTTTCAATGGCTCGGTGGCGTTTATTTGATTTCTGAAATGTTCTTGTTGAATGCTGTTTGATTCCAGATTAAGCATCAAACCTTTTGGCAGATGTTTTTCGTTACAAACAATTATTGCAACATTATTTTCCAACATTTTAGACATTACAGCTCTTGAAACTGTCATTTGAGGAGCATCTAAAATAACTACGCCAATATCCTCAATCGGAATAGAAGCGCTTTGTTTTTCTTTGTCAGTAAATTCAACCAAAAGTTGCTCTTTTCTAGTATGAATATACGAATCGGAACCGAAATACAGAACTCTTTTAATCATTTTGCAGATTTTTATAAAACTTTTATCTACAAAAACTTAGCCAAGTTTTCAACAAGTTGTTAACATTAGTCAAGAAAACTACCATAAAACATATTCTTTTGCTGTTTCTTTATTTATTAGTTTACCTTTTCTAATGTTAGCATAGTCTTGTGCTGATGAAAACTCCCAATCATTGGCTTCTGCAACATATTTTGCTTTTACCGGATTTTGATGAATATAGTTGAATAAAACTTGTGGATATTCTTTATCAGGATTATTGATATTTAGTTCTGTTATTCCATTTTTTGTTATAAATGATGGAGTAATACCATTAGGACAATTTACACATTCTGCTTTTGTTTCTGCTCTGAAAAGCGACCCCGAAAAACCTTCTTGTTTATTGATAGCTCTTGTATAAGAGCGAAGCATAATTCCAATTGAGTCGTTAAAAGTTCTCAGTCTGGTTGGCTTTTTATTCAAGGCTTCACTCGGAGTGAAGCCTTGAATATTATCAGCAACCAGCAACTCTGTTTCCTTAACCAAAACCATAAAATGAAAATGATTTGGCATAAGTGCCCAAGCAATTATGTCGCAATACGGCAAAAAGTAAGTTTTTACTTTTTTTAGGAAAAACAAATAATTTTCACGTTTAAAAAAAATTTTTCTGTGATTATTTCCCTGATTATAAATGTGGTATATGTAGCCTTTTTCTAGTTGCATTTTATTTTGTAACTCCGGTTATTTTCCCAAGTCGGTTTACTTTTAGTTTCCAACATACATTTTTTATTTGGACACCATCTAAACTTGCTGTCTTTGTATCAAAAGAACCTACTATTTTTTTCTTTTTTACATCAAAACTCATATCTACTTCTTTTTTAAAAATTGCTTTTGCAATTCTATTTGGATAAAAATAGCATGTTGCAGAAAAATCATTAACATTAAATATTCTTTTATTTTGCTCTTTTGTTAGATTTTCAAAATTTACTAATGAATTATCTTCAATTTCTTCTTTTGTTGGCACATATACCAAATCGAGAGGAGAAAGAGAAAAAATTCTTGTAAACTCATTTTGTTCTTCATCAAATATTTTATCAGATAATGGATTGTATAAATTATTTTTATCCTGCTTTAAAGTTTCAATCAATTCTATTAATCCAATATCTTTAAATTTTCGTTCTGTTATTTTAATTCCTTCTTCATTAATGTAATTTCTTTCGTACACTCCGAGATAAAGATTTGAACCATCGTCATTTACAACAAATTGTTTTGATTTAACTGATAATTTATTTTCGTCATTAACTGCTCTTTGCTTATTAAATCCGGTATAAGTTCTTACTTTGTATATCGGTTTATGATTTTTTTCTTGCCCTTTTTTATTAACGTTCAATTTTCGTAAATTTTCGGGTTTATTCATGTTTTCAATTTCTTCCGGCGTAAAAGCTATTTCCGGGTGTTCTTTGTATAATTTTTCATTTTCTATTGTTTTTTCGTTTCTGAATTTTCGGTCTGTTACTTTTTCTATAAAAACGTTCAATTTAGAGTAGTCAGTTTTGTTATATTTATATTTATTTAACCTTAAATATCTAATAAAATCCTCAATAGTTTTAAAATCATTTTCGTTACTATTAACTATCGCTTTAAATTCTTCTTTTTCTAATAATTCATCAAAATATCCTATTGCTTCGTCAAATGGTAATTCAATAGTGTCAAATTGTTCAAGATGGTTTTTGAGTATTTTTTGAATACCTTTATCAGTTATTGTTTCAATTTTATCTGTGTTAAATGATGTGTTTAATTGACTATTAAATCGGCTTGCAGCTTTATAAGCAATACATTCAATTTTTTTATTTTTGAAATTTAATTTTAATTTTTCTTCAAAATCTTTTTCTGATATTGTTTCTTTTTTTAGTTTTTCTAATTGTGATTTAATTTTTTCATCAACTATTGCGTCGATATTTTCATAGAAGAATTTTGCGTTATTATGAAGTTGTTTATTTTCTCTGTCCCCAACATCTACTTTTCCATAATATGTTCCTTTTCCTAAACTTCTACGAATAGCCCAGTTATATTTGTTATCAGATTTATCGTTAAATTTTGCAGGCTCTTGTTTTTTTACATCACTTTTGCGGTTACCTACTTTGTAGTTGTTTACTGTTTTATTTATAACACGCAAATTTTGTTTGAATGTAACAATTGTGTCTTGTAGAACTTCTAATACAATTTCTTTATAATTTTTAGAAGTTGTGTTTTTGTATGAATATGATTTCTCCAAAACAGTATCTCTACGGGAATTTTCTGCTCCTTCTTGTCTTAATTCTCCGGGTAGCATATAATACCAATTATTTTCATCTTTTTCATCATCTCTTTTGGTAAATTTTATTTTTCGTTTCAGAGTTTGTCTATATTTTTCTATTTGTTTTTGCTTACCATAATTTTCTGATTTTGCATTTGAGTTAATATTATTAATATAGTTCACATGTTCTTCTGTACATAAAGCAACAATTAAAGCATCTAAGGCGTGGTGGCGGTGGTCTATTCGTTTAATGTCGTAACTTTCATCGTTTTTTCTTATTTCTTCGTCCAAATTACAATCAAAATATTCATGCCCGGATTTAGAAGTTTGCCAATCTCCAAACAATTTAGATTGAGTAAGTTCATTCATTCTGATAAAGCGAGGAGAAACCAATTTTGTCCAAACTTGGTCGAGTTTCCAAGCTCGTTTTAATTCGGTTGTTATCATACCTGTAACCGGCAGTACGTTTTTTGAACGAAATTCCACTTCTCCGGGTTCTCTTACAATATGGCTAAGTAATTCCATTGCTTTACGAGCAATATGTCGTACGTTATTTAGTTGACTGCTTGTAAATCCTTTGGGTATGTCTTTGGATAATAAAATAAATTTTTTATTACCACTGAATTGTTTGTTAACTATATTGAGATATTCGTCTTCTGAACAAACAGGTATTCCGTTGTATGCTTGTCCTTTTTGCTCTTGTATGAATGCTCTTGCAGTTCTGTCTTTTTTTAGCTGATTTAAAGTAACTTCTACAACTACTTTGTTGCTTAAAGAATTATTTGTAATCAAAGCCTGAGGAAAAATATGGTCTATATTGTATTTGTTCCCATCAAAGAGATTTGATAGTGAAATTGGTTTTCCCGAATATGGTGAACGATAACCCTGTTCAATCCAAAGTTTATATTTTTCAAAATCTTCTTTGCTTATTTTTGGTTTTTTGAGAATTTCGTCAATCTCTTTTTTATCGTAATTTTTATCATCAAAAAATTTCTTATCAAAGTTTTTGACAAGTTCTGCACCTTCTTCTACAATTTTTAGTCGTTCAAAGTGGTCTTTGCTTCCAGATTTGGCATTATATTTTGGCACAAGAAATTCTTCTAAAATCTGACGCAATCTATTGTTATGAGTGCGATTACCTGACATTCTTTTAGTTTCTGCGTCTTTTTCTTTTGCAGTTTTTTTGAGTTCTCTGCCAACTTCAACATGAATTTTTGAGAAAAATTTTTCAGCACCCTTTCCGTAAAAGTCCCAAATATCTGCAACAATTTGCATCATTTCTAAAAGTACTTTTTCAGCAACCGGATTGTTTAAAGAATGTTGTTTCAATTCTTTATGCAATTCTTCTCTTATTTGTTTTGGCGAATTCCAAAATTTAGCTTGCGCTAACTCCGAATGACGACCATAGACAAGGTAAGATGCTTGGGTAAGGTTTAATTTTTTAAATTCTTCTATTTTTGAAAAAACTCTAAATGCATTAAACAATCCTTTTGGAAAAGGAAGTTCTCCACTTTTTTGATCAATATCAACTATTATTGCATTTGAATAATCAATTTTATCGGCATCAAAATCAATATTATTAATTTTATACAAAATTTCATTTTTTCGTTGTGTCAGTCTTTTTTGCCATTCTTTATACCAGTTTTCATTTATCCATTTGTCGTCTTCTTTTTTGTCGCTTAATCTAATTTGCGGTAAAAGTTTTTTAAGTGCTTTTTCGGAATATGCACAATATTTTGAGGCAAATTTGGGATATTTCGCAAAATCAATTATCAGTTTTTCTTTTACTTCTTCTGATACGTTACTTTCTTTGAAAAAATTATTGAAAAAAGTTCTCAGACTTTTATTTTCCTTACCGTCTTTGTCTTTTGCAGTTCGTTCTTTGTAACTAACTGAATATAAGTAGTGCCATAAATCAAATTCTTTTTCTTGTGTTAAAAAATTGTCAAATTCTTGTTGTGTGAAATATCTTTTAAATCTGGTTGCAAAACTTACACGTGTTTCATTTCCTTTCAATTCTTCATCTTCGGGGAAATTCCAAACAAACTCCTTATCAGATAGTTTATAATGTTTTAAAAATTGTGTTTGATTTAATGATTTTTGATTATTTAGCTTTTTGAATAAATCATAATATCCGGCTTCCCCTTTTATATATTCTGTTGTAACATCAACATTGGTTTTAATTTCACCGGTTTCTTTATCAATTTTTTCAAGTTGTATAAGTTTGAGATTATGCAATTTATCCCAAATTCTAAATTCCTGAAAATATGGGTGTGATGATGAAACAACTTTTCTGTAAATAGGTTGTTGGTCAGTTATTTCTCCTGTATTTTTATCAACAACATCTTTCCAATAGCGTATTTCATATTTGCAATTTGAAATTTCAGATTTTTTGCTTTTCAAAGGTCTTTGATACAACAAAATATCCTCTAATAATAAATTTTGAATTGCATTTTTATTGTCAAGTAGAGTTTTTCGATGATTTTCATTTTTTGGATATAATAAATTCACACATTTTTCAAAAATGGTTTTATCAGTTAAATTGTAGTGAAATTGTTTTTGAGTATCAATAATTTGATTTAGTTCTTCTCGATAAAAATCTCTGTCCACAACTTGGAACATACCGCCAATTATTTTTGTATTTGGGGTATTTTTTCCGGCTTTTGCATCGTTTTTTAGTATATCGTAGATTTTTGGAGAGATATATTTTTTAGCACTATTATCACTATTTTTATATCCTTTTTCAATATTGTATGATAAGGTTTCTTTTTCTGTTTTCTTTTTAAGTAAAGTCCAGTCATTTGAATTGTCACTAAAATCTGGTTCTCTGAGTTTTCTATCTTTACCTTGTTGTTTTTTTATTCCACCATTTATATCATAAACTGATTCAGCTATATAATCAAATGGTCTATCAATTGCTTTTTGATATTTAGAGGTATATTCTTTTTTGGGAGGCTTCTCTTCTTTCCAACCATTTTGATAAGTTAAAGTATATTTATGTTTTCCATCTGCTTTTTCGTATTTAACGTCTTTAATTTTTAATGTGTAAATATCAATAACGGTAAATTCTGTTTTTTTCTTATCTTCGTTTCCTTGTTCATCAACTTTGGTTGTTTTTATAATTTCTTTTAAATCATCTTTAAAAGTCATTTGAACATCAGAAATTTCGTTGTAAACAAAATTATCGTTACCTTCTAAATGAATTTCATAAATTTGTTTACCTGTTTTGTCTATTTTTGGTATTACATCTTTTACACGCAAATCAAATTCTTCTACAAACTCTCCTTCTTTAACAGTTTTATCTTCTGCCTCAGTTTTTTCATAGCCTCGTTTTTGGTTGTAGCTTAGAAGCACCCATGCAAATTCTTCTAAACTAATTTTTTCAGAAAGAGCTTTTTGTCTCAAATAATATAATGTCCAATCGTAAGGAATGCGTTTGCCTTTTTCGTTTTTTACGTTATCACTACCAATATCTTGAATCATTTCTTGGAAAGAATCCATAAAAAGAAATTCGGCTTTATTTTCTTTTTGTTTAGGTAAATAAGCTAATTTTGGTTCACTGTTTTCTTTAAATTGACCGCTTTTTTCACCTTTATTATTTGTGAAATCAATTTCGAGTTTGTAATGTTTGGGTAGTGCATCAAGCAAATTGAGAACTAAATGTAGTCTGTCTCTTCGTAATAAAAATCGTTCGTTTAATCTTCTTGTCCCTCGTTTTTCTGTTCGTTGAGCTGCTGAACTTTTAATTTTTCCGCTACTTTCAAAATCTTTAATTTCTCCTGCATCCATTGGTAAAATGCGAGAGCCGATGCCTAAGATTTTTACTATTCCTTTTTCGTGGTCAATTTCCACCAATGCCCACCCAATAGAGTTTGTTCCTAAATCTAATCCGAGTATTTTTTTCATAACATTAAATTTGTAATTTATCAAAAGTAGCCTGTTTAAAGCTATTGAAGTATAAATAGTATGTAAATTTTAAATAATATATGTTCGCTAAAATTATAAAATTAATTTTTATTTTCTAATTTTTTTTGTTTATATTTGCAGAACAAAATTGAAGCTACTCACAATAAGGATTATTCCGTTGTGAAAACATTTAAAGCGGCACCTTCGGGTGTCGTTTTTTTTATATTTACAGATTTATTTAACCAAATTCTAACCAATTCATATACTTTAGATAGCAAATTCCGTGTTTTTATTTACATTAGTCAATTATTTTTTGCAAATCATTAAAATTAATACTTATGAAACGAACCTATTTATTTTTTGTCTTAGTATTAGCTCTTTCTCTCTTTAATTCATGCCGACAAGACGATATTTATAATCTTGCGTACGGTATTCGTCATGATAAAACTCTTGACGAATACGAAGCTGTTGCAGCTAATAGTTCTCCATACAACACAGCCGATTATCCCGATTTTTCGCCTGTTGTTATGTTTAGTTATAGTTTAGATGGTTCAAATTACGAAGATTATGGCTCTGGTTTAAGATAACGATGTTTTTTATTATCTTTGTAAAATCATATAAAACAGGTATAACTGGAAGATATTATCACATATTTCAAATCATTAACAAATGAAAAACAATTAGAACTTTTAGATAATTTGAATACAATTAAATTATCTG
>JAFGUD010000297.1 GCA_016938685.1 Bacteroidales bacterium
ATGATGATTTTTCTTTTATTTTTTGAACTACTTCTTCTAAAAAGATTTTTTGTATGGGGTTATCTATGTTTTTTAAAACAAAATCTTTTGTTGTTGGAGGAATATAATAGTAACTAATGCTTCTTTCTTCTTCTGAGAGATGATCATTTAGGCCTTGGTAAACTATCATATTTCCGATTTGCGGAAGTGTGATTGTTTTGGGGTTTGTCTGATATTTGGAGTATTTGTTATTATTAATTTGAGATGATATATAACTGATTTTATTAGAAGGTGTTGGAGTTTCTAAGTTAGAATTAATTTCCATATTGCTATAAAATACGAATAATATACAATAGTCGAGTTCGCAATAAATTGCTCCTTGATTGTATTCTGTATTTTTTATAATACTTCGTGCTCCATAATTTTTATCAAATTCGGTGTAGAATTTTTCTATACCTCCACCTCCGATAAAATATGTTGTATAATATGATTTAGTTATTGATGAAATATTAAAATAATATTTAATTAAATTTTCAAATTCTGCATAGTTTTTGAATGAATCTGGAGATAGGTCTTTTGATTTTGTTGCATCTTTTATGTATGGATATATTTCTTCTGCATAAATTAGATTTTGTACATTATTCTTATTCCTATATTCATTTATGTATGAGAATGCTTTTGTTGTTTTTTCGTCTAGAATTGAATTTTCTTCATTGATATGATAATAGTTTGTTATGAGATTTATAATGTTTGTATTTATTATTATAAATATTAATAAAATAATTATAAAAAAAATCATGATTATTTTGAATATTTTTTTTCTCTTTTTTTTATTTGATTTTTTCTTTTTATTTTGTTTTTTGAAGTTGTTTTTTTGGTAATTTTCGTCTTCATCTTCATCTATATATAATGTTTCTCCACGAAAGGGTTCTAGTTGTTTATTTTTTTGATGATTTTTTGTTGAAGTAAATGTGTGGGTTTTTCTTTTCAATAAAAGATCTAAATCTTTTCTGTATTTTTCTTCTTTTTTCTTTTCTTCTTTTTCCAAATAACTTGCATAGGGTATACAAGGATGTCCACCATCTCCCTGATGTCTTTCATCTCGTTGATCTAATCCAAAATATGGAGGGTATGGTTTTATGTGATATTTGCAGAATAATTGCTCACAATGTTTACATTTTTTTAAGTTATTTTTTTCATCACATGAGTTTCTATGACAAATTTGTTCTTCTGATTTTTTGTTTTTATCATTTTTCATAATTTTAGTATAGTTTGGTAATATAAAAACTTTTATTTGATATTCTATTTTTTCTATTTCATAAGTTTATGAAATCCTAAAACTTAAATACTAATTTCTGTATGATTTATTATGGTAGTTGAGAATAAGGCGGTTTTGTCTATTGATGATATGGCGAAGTTTTGTCGTGCGAAGGGTTTTATTGATAGGAGCGGAGATATTTATGGTGGTATGGCTGGTTTTTGGGATTATTTGTTTTTGGGTAGTGAGTTGAAGAAGAATTTGAAGGATGATTGGTGGAATTTTTTTGTGAGGGGTAGAAGTGATATGGAAGGTATTGATGGTGCGATTATTACTCATCCGGATGTTTGGAAGGCGTCGGGGCATGTTGATAATTTTAGTGATGTTTTTGTTATGTGTAAGAAGTGTAAGAAGCCAAGTAAGGTTGATAGGAGCGAGTTGGGTAAGGTTAATTGTGAGTGTGGTGGTGAGTTTGATTTAGAGAGTGCGAAGGATGTTGAATTGATGTTTAAGACTAATGTTGGTGCGGATTCTTTTGGGTATCTTCGTCCTGAAACTGCGCAGTTGATTTTTGCTAATTTTAAGTCTGTTTTTGAGGGTGCTAGAATGAAGTTGCCTTGTGGTATTGCACAAATGGGTAAGGCTTTTAGAAATGAGATTGCTCCGAGGAATTTTTTGTTTAGGTGTCGTGAGTTTGAACAGATGGAAATTGAATATTTTGTGAAGCCCGGGGAGGCTTGTCCTTATGAGATTCCTGATGTTGAGGTTAAGGTTTTGGCTGAAGGTTGGAGTGAGATGAAGGTTATGAGTTTGAAGGATGCTTTTAAGAAAAAGATTATTGCGAAGGATTGGCATGCTTATTGGTTGGGGCAAAGTCTTTTGTGGTTTAAAAATTTGGGATGTAATTTGGAGAATTTTAGAATTTTGCAACATGAGAAGGCGGGTCTAGCTCATTATGCGTCGGATTGTTGGGATTTGGAATATAATTTTCCTTTTGGTTGGAGGGAGTTGCAAGGTATTGCTGACAGAGGAGATTTTGATTTGAGTCA